>JAFXVS010000055.1 GCA_017534815.1 Bacteroidaceae bacterium
GACCTGCTCTACGGGTTTAAAGCCCCTTGACGAAGGAACTGGAAAAAGAGAAAGAGGGTATGCCGATTGTGGCACACCCCCTTTCTCTTTATGAACAATTATGAACAAGTAACTTTATTTCACTTCCCAAATGTCGTTGGTCTCAAGGAGTTCTGCGAAGTTGTGATATTTCTTCTGAGCCTTCACCTCCTCAATCTGAGCAGTGACGCAGTCGTCGTAAGTAGGTGCATCTACATCGCGGATGACGCCCAATGCAACAGGGAAACCGTCACCATTGCCCATGAGCGCCAGTTTGAGCTGGAGGGTGTTGTCCTCACAGTGGGCATCATGCACGAGGATATCCTTCTCCGTGATGCCGTTCTCGCCTATCTTCACCACCTTCAGACCAAAGCCCTCCTGCACAAGGCCGAACTCGTTGTTCTCGCCAAAGATGAGAGGCTTGCCGTGCTGAACGTAGATAGCGTTCTTGGCACGTCCTTCCTTGCTATAGACGGCATCGTGGGTGCCGTTGTTGAAGATGACGCAGTTCTGCAGAATCTCGCACACAGCCGCACCTTTGTGGTTGTAGGCTGCCTTCAGAATCTCTACAGTGCCTGGAGCGTCAGTCGCCACAGCACGTGCGAAGAAATGTCCACGGGCACCAAAGCAGAGTTCAGCAGGACGGAAGGGGTCTTCCACTGTTCCGTAAGGGCTGGACTTAGACACGAATCCACGTGGAGATGTGGGTGAGTACTGACCCTTTGTCAGACCATAGATGCGGTTGTTCAGCAGAATCATGTTGAGGTTGATGTTTCGACGATTCGCATGGATGAAGTGGTTGCCGCCGATGGCGAGTCCATCACCGTCACCGCTGACCTGCCATACGGTCAAGTCTGGATTGGCAATCTTCGCACCTGTCGCAATAGCGGCAGCACGTCCATGAATGGTGTTCATACCATAGGTTGCCATGTAGTGAGGCAAACGTGACGAACAACCGATGCCTGAAATCACGGCTGTGTTCCAAGGTTCCACACCAATCTCTGCCATCGCCTTATGGAGGGAGGCAAGGAAGAAGTGGTCACCACATCCAGGACACCATCTTGGCTGTCCTTTCTTATAATCTTGAGCTGTATATGCCATAGTGAATGTCCTTTCTGTTATTTGTTGATGATTGCATTGAATGCCTCGACGAGTTCTGCCACCACGAAAGGCTGACCCTTCACCTGGTTGAACTGTTCTGGCACGAAGTTATCGACCTTCATGCGGAGCCAAGCAGCGAGCTGACCCATATTCTGTTCGGCAACGACCACTTTGGGGTACTTCTTCAATACCTCAGCTGCATTCTTGGGCAGCGGGTTGATGTATTTGAAGTGAGCCAACGCCACCTTCTTGCCTTGGGCACGAAGTTCGTCCATCGCAGCGTGGAGGTGTCCGTAAGTGCCGCCAAAGCCTACGATGAGGAGGTCGGCATCGTCCTTGTCGCCCAACACCTCAAGGTCTGGCACCTGAATCTTGTTGATCTTCTCCTGACGCAGGTGTGTCATGAGATTGTGGTTCTCTGGGTCGGTAGAGATGGCACCCGTCTTGTTGTCCTTCTCCAAACCACCCAAGATATGCTGGAAGCCTTCACGACCCGGCACTGCCCAGTAGCGAACGCCTGTCTCTGGATTGCGCAGATAAGGAGCCCAAGAACCCTTCAGTTCCTCAGGAACGTATGGAGGATTGATGGCTGGATAATCAGCGAGGTTAGGGAGTTTGAAGGCAGCAGAACCGTTGGCCACATAAGCATCCGTCATCAGGATGACTGGGGTCATGTGCTCCAATGCCATCTTGGCTGCTGAATAGGCTGCATCGAAGCAGTCTGTGGGTGAAGTGGCCGCAATGACTGGCATTGGACTTTCACCGTTACGTCCGAAGAGAGCCTGCAAGAGGTCTGTCTGCTCTGACTTCGTAGGAAGACCTGTGGCAGGACCACCACGCTGTACGTCGAGCACCACTAATGGCAACTCCATGATGACAGCAAGGTTCATGGCCTCACTCTTCAAGCAGATGCCAGGACCAGAAGTAGAAGTCACACCCAAGGCACCAGCGAACGAAGCACCCACTGCCGAAGCACAGCCGGCAATCTCGTCTTCACACTGAACGGTGGTGACGCCCAATGACTTGTGCTTGGAAAGCTCATGCAACACGTCTGTAGCAGGGGTGATAGGATAAGAACCCAAATAGAGTTTCAGGCCAGCCTTTTCAGCAGCAGCGATGAAACCATAAGCGGTAGCCTTATTACCTGTGATGTCCATATAGCGTCCAGGCACCTTGTTCTTCGTCTCGATGCGATAAACATTGGCCACGCTGGAATGCGTGTTGTGTCCGTAGTCATAACCTGCCTGAATCACCTTGATGTTGGCCTCAGCCACACCTGGTTTCTTGGCAAACTTATCCTTGAGGAAGTTGAATGCGATATTGAGGTCACGCTCGAAGAGCCAGCAGACGAGGCCGAGCGCAAACATGTTGCGGCACTTGAGCATCGCCTTCACGTCCATACCTGAATCTGCCAAGCAGTCCTTCACCATCTGCGTGATAGGACAAGCGATTACACGGTCTGGGTCAATACCCATCTCGCCCAGATAGTCCTCTGTGGCGAAAGCTGCCTTCTTCAGGTCGGCAGGACCAAAAGAGTCTGTGTCGATGATGATGGCAGCACCTGGCTTGGCGTACTTGTACTGTGTCTTGAGCGCAGCAGCGTTCATGGCAACGAGCACATCGCACTTGTCACCTGGTGTATAGACCATATCAGCGCCGATGTGTACCTGAAAGCCGCTCACACCTGTCAGCGAACCTTGGGGGGCACGGATGTCGGCCGGATAATCTGGAAAAGTACTGATACTGTTACCCACAGTGGCCGACACTGTGGAGAAGATGTTTCCAGCCAACTGCATACCGTCGCCAGAATCACCTGAAAAACGAACCGCCACTTCGGCAAGTTCCTTCACTTCCAATTTTTCTGCCATAAGCCTATAGTATATGTTTATGTTGTTTCTTCTTTAATACTTAATAAACCCTATTATCATGCTTTTGATAGCGTTCTACACAATTCGCTATCACTTTGCGACTGCAAAGTTACGTTTTCTTTTCATTTTGACCAAATTTCTCTCTTATTATTGTGAGAAAAGAAAGTAAATTGCTACCTTTGCACTCACAACTAACTCACTGTAAATCCACATTCAATGAAAAAAATGACCATATTGACGATGGCTCTTTTGACGACCATCGGTATGGCTGCCCAGAATTCCAACGGCGGCTATCCCATCACACAAGTGCCTTTCACCAAGGTCAAAGTGGCGTCCAACACGTTCTGGGGGCAACGTCTGCAAGCCAGTCAGGATGTGACCATTCCACTCGCCTTCTCGAAGAACGAGGAGACAGGGCGTTACACCAACTTCAGCAATGCCGCTGAACACCTCAAAGAGCCTTCGAAAGTGTTTGAAATCAAGGAGGGAACCTTCTCTTTTGATGACACAGACCCTTACAAGACCATCGAAGGCGCCAGTTATCTCTTGCAGACCTATCCCAATGCGAAATTCAAGGGAGGGCGTCTGGACAAGTATGTGGATAGCGTGATTGCCGTCATCGCCTCTGGTCAGGAACCTGACGGTTACCTCTATACTTCTCGCACCCAGAACCCGCAGCATCCTCATGGGTGGGCTGGTACCAAGCGTTGGGAACGTGTGGAAGACCTCAGTCATGAGTTCTACAATCTGGGACATCTCTGCGAAGCCGCTGTGGCTCACTATTATGCCACAGGCAAGAAGAACTTCCTCAATGTCGCCATCAAGTACGCTGACTGCGTCTGTCGAGAGGTGGGTGACAAGGCTGGTCAGGCCAGTGTGGTGCCTGGTCACCAGATTGCTGAGATGGGTTTGGCCAAGCTCTACATTGCTACAGGCGATAAGAAGTATTTGGAGCAAGCCAAGTTCTTCCTCGACAAGCGTGGCAAGCGTGATGCGGCTTGGAAGATGACTCGTGATGGACTCTTTGACGCTGACGGCTACTACCATCGTCTGGATGAATACAGCCAAAGCCACAAGCCCGTGCTGGAACAGGATGAGGCTGTGGGTCATGCCGTCCGTGCTGGTTATATGTATGCCGGCATGGCTGATGTGGCAGCTCTGACAGGTGAACAGCGTTACATTAATGCCATCGACCGCATTTGGGAGAATATCATGGGTAAGAAGTACTACATCACGGGTGGTGTGGGTGCCACAAGCAGCGGTGAAGCCTTTGGCAAGAACTACGAACTGCCCAATATGAGTGCTTATTGCGAGACTTGTGCCGCCATTGCTCAGGTGTATCTCAACTATCGGCTCTTCCTCCTGCATGGTGACAGCAAGTATTATGATGCTTTGGAGCGTTCACTCTACAATGGCGTCATCTCTGGCATCAGCATTGATGGAGGCTCCTTCTTCTACCCCAATCCCTTGCAGAGTATGGGTCAGCATCAACGTCAGGCTTGGTTTGGTTGCGCCTGCTGCCCCTCGAATGCAGCCCGTTTCATCCCCTCCTTGCCTCAGTACATCTATGCCGTGAAGGACAATAGCCTCTATATCAACCTCTTCAATTCCAACACGGTGAATGTGAAAGTGAGCAAGCAGAACGTCACGCTCACCCAGCAGACCGACTATCCCTGGAATGGGGATGTGACCCTCAGAATAGACAATGGAGCAGGTAAGTATGCGCTCAACATCCGCATCCCAGGTTGGGTGAAGGGTGAAGTCGTGCCCAGCGACCTCTACACCTATGCCGACGGCAAACGGCTTGGCTACACCATCAAAGTGAACGGTCAAGAAGTTACTCACTCTCAACTCTCAACCCTCAACTCTCAACTAAATCACGGTTACTTCGTCATTGACCGTCAATGGAAGAAGGGCGACAAGGTGGAGATTCACTTCGACATGGAACCCCGTATCGTTCGTGCCAACAGTCAGGTGGCAGCCGACAAAGGGCGTGTCGCCATCGAGCGTGGTCCTATTGTCTATTGCGCAGAGCATCCCGACAACACCTGCGATGTCCTTTCAGTTCTCATCAATCAGGAACCCCAATTCCAGATGGGAACCAAAGAAATCATGAACACGACCGTTCAGACCCTCACGACCGATGCACAGACCCTTCGCTTCGATGAGCAGGGTAAGCTGCAGACCCACGATGAGCGTCTTGTGTTCATCCCCTACTATGCTTGGGCACATCGAGGTCCAGGCAAGATGACCGTATGGATTCCGCAAGACCTCAATGCCATCACACCAGCCCAGCCCGCCTCCATCGCCTCAAGAAGCAAGATAAGTGCTTCGAAGCGTAACCTCCCAGCACTCTCAGCCATCAACGACCGCCTCGTGCCTGCTGATGCCGATGACCGTTCTGCACCCTACACCCATTGGTGGCCAGGCAAGAACTCAACCGAATGGCTACAATATGACTTCGCTCAGCCCGAGACCGTCAGCACCTCCACCGTCTATTGGTTTGACGATGGTCCTTGGGGCGGCTGCCGAGTGCCCGACAGCTGGAAACTCTACTACAAGGATGCCGCAGGCAATTGGGCAGAAGTTCAGCACCCCTCACAATATGGAACCGTAAAGGGTGCTCCCAACATCGTCAACTTTGACCCCGTGAAGACATCAGCCCTGAAACTCGAAATCGTACAAGGAGAGTACAGCGTAGGCGTGTTCGAATGGAGCGTGAAATAATTCACGCTTCAATCTACAAGGTCACCCGCTCCGACCGGGACAGCCTCCCGCTTCCTGCGGTTTGATGCAATGGTCGCTATTGTTCAAAATCTTCAGAAAATCGAACTGAAAATCATTTTGTCGTAAGCAGCTTACGTTATATCCATCAGACTCTTTTATAAAGACAATATTGATCATTTTTTCCTATCGGATAAAAAAAATTGCCAAAAAAATAGGGAAGAAATGTCTCAATCAAAATAAAATATGTATATTTGCCCCAAATAAACCCAAACCAACCCCATTCATCCTATGAAAAAAGCATGCATCCTCACCCTTTTGTGGCTCACA
This sequence comes from Bacteroidaceae bacterium, assembly GCA_017534815.1. Taxonomy (GTDB): domain Bacteria; phylum Bacteroidota; class Bacteroidia; order Bacteroidales; family Bacteroidaceae; genus Minthosoma. Next base: position 6,042 of record JAFXVS010000055.1, read on the forward strand.
GGCATCACAATGTCCTTAGGTCAAATACAGCTCACTCTTCAGCCCGACAACTATGGTGCAGACCTGTCACAATCACCCTATGGCATCTTCTTCGAAGAAATCAACCACGCTGGAGATGGGGGGCTGTGGAGCGAGATGATTCGTAACCGCTCTTTCGAGGACAACCATACCTATCCAGAGGCTTGGGAGGGGGCGGACGGCACCACGCTGTCCTTAGCCTCTGGCCACCTCCTGAACTCGGCTCAGCAGCAATACCTGCACATCGAACCCGCAGCCAGCGGTGCCAGCCTCATTAACGAAGGCTACTGGGGCATGCGGATGGACAGCCAACCCTACTACACGCTGACCTTCTTTGCCCGTGCAGATGCATCCTTCTCCACCACCTTCACGGCATCCCTTCTGTCCGACGACGACGAGGTACTCCTATCCACCTCCACTACTTTCACATTTAGTAATGACTGGCAGAAATACGAGCTTGTCATCACCGACAACAATTACCATACAGCCAAGGCTCACCTGTTGCTGCAGACCAACACCAACACAGCTTTCGACCTCGACGTGGTGAGCCTCATGCCAGCCAACACCTATAAGGGTCACGGCTGCCGCACCGACCTCGCCCAGATGCTGGCCGACCTCAAACCGCGCTTCATGCGCTTCCCCGGTGGATGCTACGTGGAAGGCCAGTATGCCAACGGCGAGCGTAACCGCTTCGAATGGAAAAAGACCATCGGCAACATAGAAGAACGCCCTGGCCACTGGAACATCAACTGGAACTACCGCTGTTCCGATGCCTTTGGCTACCACGAAATGCTGCAACTTAGCGAAGACCTCGGAGCCACTCCTCTCTTCGTCGTCAATGTCGGTCTTGGCCACGGCTGGTACCAGCCCATTGACGACCTTGACGAGTTCATACAGGAAGCTCTTGATGCTATCGAGTATGCCAACGGTTCCACCTCCACCACTTGGGGAGCCGTGCGTGCCGACAACGGACATCCAGAACCATTTGGTCTGAAATACATCGAAATCGGAAACGAGAACTACAACTATAGCTCATACAACAACAACGACCAGAGCCTCCAGTACGCCGAACGCTACTACATGTTCTACCAAGCCATCAAACAAGCCTATCCCGACATCGTCTGCATCGGCAACGTCGAGGCGTGGGGTACCGACAATCCCTCTTGGCGCAACAACTATCCTGTCGATTTGCTTGACGAACACTACTACCGCAATCCCTCATGGTTCGCCAAAAACTATGAGAAATACGATACCTACAAGCGCACAGGGCCAGGCATCTACGTGGGCGAATATGCCGTGACCTCCGACTTCGGCACCACTGGCAACTTGGCTGCGGCCCTCGGTGAAGCCATCTACATGCAGGGCATCGAACGCAATGCCGACATCGTCCCCATGGCTTCCTACGCACCCATCTTCGTGAACGAGAACGACCAGAAGTGGATGCCAGACATGATACGCTTCGATGCCACCCACAGCTACGGCACTCCCTCCTATTACGTACAAAAACTCATGTCACAAAAGTTCGGCACCCGGAACATCACTTGGGAAGAAACGGGCAACCGATTAGGAGCCACACAGACCTACACAGGTCTCTCCACGTGGAGCACCTCAGCCGAGTTCTCCAACTACCGCATCAGCAAGGGTGGCAGCATCATCTATCAGGCCTCCTTCGACGGCACTGCTCCCTGGACTGATCAAGCTGGCACTTTCACCGAACAAAACGGTACACTCTACCAGAATAGCACCTCTATGCAGGGCCAACTCTATCTGAACGAGGACTTCCCCCTCGACATCGACGACTATACCATCGAGGTGACCGCCACCAAAACCAGAGGGGAAGAAGGTTTCCTCATTACCTTCGGCTATCAGAATGCCCAGAACTACTGTTGGTGGAATCTCGGAGGATGGGGCAACACCCGACACTGCATCGAGCAGTGCGTAGGTGGCACCAAGTCACAATACGACCAGCGTAGCGGCCAGCTCGAGACAGGGCGAGCCTACAACCTCCGCATCGATGTGAAAGGCAACCACATCAAGTGTTATATCGACGACGAACTCTGCCATGATGTCATCTTACCCACTGAACGACACATATACACCTCCGCATCAAGAAACGGCAACAAACTCTACATCAAGCTCGTCAATCCCACAGCCACCGATGCCACCACCATGTTAAAGACTGAGGGCTACTCGGCCTCCAACATCGTCCAGACACAGATGACAGCCCTAAGCGACCAAGCCGAAAACGCCCCTGAAAACATGTATAATGTCATTCCACAAACTTTCGCTCTGCCCGCCTACGGCACCAACATCATGATTGGCACACCAGCCTATTCGTTCAACATCGTGGAGATGGACATCACCTCTGGCGAAAACAACGATTTGGCCGTAATGCCAGCCGAAAAAACCTACTACCTCAAGAATGTCGACACGGGACTCTATCTCTCCAGAGGTTCCGACTGGGGAACGCGCGCCACCCTCTCCGAATTCGGATTGCCTGTGGCATTTATCAACGTCCCTAACAGCAACAGTTACACCATCCGCTACCGCGACTTGAGCACCAAATACTTAGGCAACCTCACCTATCCCTTCACCGACGCAGACTACAGCGATGCCACCCTGTGGCGATTCCACAATGATGGCCATGGTGCTCTCTTGCTCGAAAACACTTCCAGCGGCACCTACTTCACCTGTTCCGCTGCGGGCGAGGGAGCTGACTTCACCAACGACCCCACTCAAGCGACACGCTTCCTCCTTGTTTCATCTGCTGCCTACGAGCAAGAGCTGTCCACCCTCAACGCCCTGCACGACCAAGAAACCTACTTCATGATGGGTACCGACATCTCTGACCGCCTCACCAACCCCACCATGGCGCAAGGCATCGACGGTTGGAACCACACCTTCCACACCTTTGCCAACAGCACCACACCCCGCTACAAAAAACCCACCAACCGCGCCAATGTGTGTGAAGCTTTTGAACTGATGGGTGGAATCAGTCAGACCCTCACAGGGCTGACCCCCAACGGAATTTATCGATTCACCATACCCGCCTACTTCCGTGCCGCAGCCAACGACCTCTGTGCCGCCGCCGACAACGAAGGCATCCGCATGGGCAATGCCTACATCCGATGCGGCAATGTCACCATACCTCTCAACACATGGGCTTCCGACCGCACCAGCGACTCCAGCCCCAACTCCATGGAGGAAGCCGCCAAATGTTTCGAACAGGGTCTTTACCTGAACGTCATCGCTGGACGCGCCGATGAGGAGGGCAACCTCACCATTGGACTCGGCTGCACCCACCGCAACCCCAACCAGTGGCTCATCTGGGGTGCCGCCAAACTCGAAGAGATACCCGACCCCATCGACTACACTGACCAAATCGTCAATTCCTCCTTTGAATACAACCTCAACCATGGCTGGACGAACAACGGCATGCAGCGTCAGAACAACAACGAATCCAAAGCCGCCAAGACTGGCACTTACTACTGCGAGAAGTGGACAAACACCCCACCGCTCACCGATGCCTCTGTTATCCAAACCGTGACAGGACTCAAGGACGGTGACTATCTGGTCACCGCTACCTGCCACGCCGAACAGCAAGGACAATACCAACCCGCCAGCGGAGTCTATCTCATGGCCGGCAACAACCGCATCCCTGTCGATCAGCCTGACACCTACAGCATCATAGCCACCGCTGTGAACGGCCAGCTCACCATCGGCTTCGGATGCGAGAACACCAACGCCAACTGGATAACAGTTGACAACTTCCAGATGCGGTGGATAGGCTCTTCACTCAACAACACAAAGGCAGCCCTCCAATCCCTCATCGAGAAACTGCAGCAGCTGCTCGACACCAAGACCATCCTCTCTCAGCAGCAACGCGATGATGCAGAAGGGATCATCCATGCAGCACAAGTTGCCGCCACAGCAGAGGAAGTGGAACAGGCTCTCAAAGAAGTGAAAGCCACCTACGAAGAACTCGACGCCTACCGTCTGCCCATCCAACGCAACGAAGACTACAATGCCTACCTCTTCGCCTACTTCCCCAGCAATTCCGACGAGAACCTCTACTATGCCCTCTCTACCGACGGATTCAACTACACACCCCTCAACAACGGACAATCCATCATCTCAGCTAACACCTATACCCTCACGGGTGGCATACGCGACCCCCACATCTTAAGAGGTGAAGACGGCGTCTTCCGCATGGTCGCCACCGACATGGTATGCGCCAACGGCTGGAACAGCAACCGAGGCATTGTCATGAGCAAAAGTACCGACCTCATCCACTGGACACACACCGCCGTTCACTTCCCCACACGTTTCCCTAACGGCTGGGGCAGCGTCACCCGCGTCTGGGCGCCAGAGACCATCTACGACCGTGAGACAGGCAAGTACCTCGTCTATTTCTCCCTGCTCACCAGCGACGACGGCACCTGCAACTACGACAAAGTCTTCTACTGCTATGCCAACGACGACTTCACAGGCCTTGAGGACTATCCCGTCCACTTCTTCGACCGAGGCAGCGCCACCATCGACGCTGACATCGTCTATGACGAGACCGACCAACTCTACCATATGATATACAAGAATGAAGGGATTGCTTCCATCAGTCATGTGTCTGCCCCCTACCTCACCGCCCGCCAAGGCCAGCCCACAGGCAGTCAATGGGGAACACTCGGCGGCGGCATCCAGCAGACCAATGTGCAAGTCGAAGGTGGCGGCATCTTCCGCCTCATCAACCAAAACACATATGTGGTCATGTATGACTGTTATAATTCGGGATATTATCAGTTCTGCACGACCGACAATTGGAAGGTCTATACCCTCCAGGCACAGACCACCACATCGGGCAAGTTTACTCCGCGCCATGGCAGCGTCATCCCACTCCATCCAGCTGAAACACGCGCCCTGCTTGATGCCTTCCCAACCGATGGCTTCGACATCGACTGCGACATTCCCACCCGAATCTCCAGCACCGAGGCCGATCCCCCCACCCATCAGACCGCACCTATCTATAACCTCAACGGGCAACACCTCCCCCAGAAGCCCACCTCTGGCTTCTACATTCAAGGAAAGAAAAAATATTTGACAAAATAAAAACGAGGGTGTGTCAATAGGCACACCCTTGTTTGTTTCAAGGGGATATAGAGCACACAAAACGTACCCATGGAGACGTAAGAAAATGGTACTCGAAGCAGTTTTCTCTGGAACGCGTTCTAAACATTTTTCCGTCCCGTTGTAAAAAGTTCTGGAACGCGTCGTAGAAAAACAAGCCCTCCTATCCATTCGATAATGGCAGGTTATTGGGAAATAATGACGGGTTATTTGGCAATAAGCGTGCGTTATTGGAAGAGCAAAGATTTTGATTGAGATTTTTTGGAGATTTTGAGCGAAAGCGACCCATGCCTCAAAAACCTTCACTCGAGTCAAATCATCAATCGACTCGAGTCAAATGATAAAATGACTCGAGTGAAGAAATCTTTTTGCTGCAAACGTACATAAAATACACATGTAAACATAAAAAGAGAGAGTCTTGTTGTGTATTTTAGGAAATTTTATATACCTTTGCCCAATAATACTCATTCTAAAACTGCGCTTTATGGATTTTATCATGATTCTGCAACTGCTCATCGTATTGGGAGCCCTTTATGTGGGTTCACGCTACGGCAGTTTGGCATTGGGTGCCATCTCTGGCATCGGTCTTGCTATTCTTGTATTGGGTTTCGGCTTGGAACCTGGTAAACCTCCCACTGATGTGATTTACATCATTGTGGCAGCCGTCACTTGCGCAGGCATCATGCAAGCGGCGGGCGGTATGGATTGGCTCATCCAGATAGCCGAGAAACTGCTTCGTAAGAATCCAGGACATATTACATTTCTTGCCCCATTCTGCACCTTTTTCCTGACGATACTTGTCGGCACTGGACATGTGGTCTATACCTTAATGCCTATCATCTGCGACATTGCATTGAAAAAAGGCATCCGTCCTGAACGTCCTTGCGGTGTAGCATCTATCGCCTCGCAGGTGGGCATCACTTGTTCACCTATTGCTGCTGCCGTCGTGGCATTTGTCAGCATTTCTAACGCTAATGGTTTCGACATCACCATCCCCCAAGTGCTGATGGTTTCGATCCCCTCCTGTCTTTGCGGATTGACTGCCGCGGCTCTTTGTTCATACAAGCGTGGCAAAGACCTCGACAAAGACCCTATCTTCCGGCAGAAGATGCAAGATCCGGAGCAACGCAAGTACATATATGGTTCGAACGCCACTACGCTGGATAAGGAGATTCCACAGTCGGCAAAGAATTCCGTGTTCATTTTCCTTGGTGCATTGATCGTGATCGTCATCTTCGCAGCCTTCCAAGAGGCTCTTCCCTCATACCAAACACTACGTGCAGTCAAAGGCACTCATGACTTGCAGATTGATGAAAACCTCACTGTGACCGCCAACCAATTGGTACAGGCAAAAGTATATGCAACAGGCGTAACGGAATGGTTCGATAAACCACTTGCCATGAATGTTGTCATCCAGATTATTATGATTACTGCCGCAGCCTTGATGATCATCTTCTGCAAGGCAAGTCCCAAGAAAGCTGTGGCAGGTCCTGTGTGGCAATCAGGTATGGTGGCAGTAGTTGCCATCTATGGCATCGCATGGTTGGCTGATACCTACTTCAACAACCACATGGACGAGATGCAAGCTGGCCTTGAAGGCATTGTCAGCCAATATCCTTGGGCAATCGCATTTGTTTTCTTCGTTGTGTCCGTACTTATCAACAGCCAAGGTGCTGTAGTAGTGGCGATGTTGCCGTTGGCATACTCTTTGGGCATTCCTGGACCAGTACTCCTTGGTGTACTCCCCTCCGTCTATGGCTACTTCTTCATTCCAAACTACCCATCTGATATTGCTACTGTGAACTTTGACCGTTCAGGCACCACCATGATAGGCAAGTACCTGCTCAACCACTCTTTCATGATGCCAGGTATGGTCAGCGTTGTCGTCAGCACTATCGTGGGTTTGATCATCACAACGATATTCTATTAACAATCAATCTGAGAAGAAATCTTTAGAAAAAAAGGCGAGGAAAAAACCTCGCCTTTGATTTTAGTTTGAATCTTCTAAATACTTGCAGTAGATGCGGATGGCAGTCTCGACCATCCGTACACAGGGACGTTTCTTATAGTATTCGTCTGTGCGGGGCTCTGGGGTCGCCACAATCTTGATTTCAGGGATGGTGCCGTCAGCACGTTGTTTATTGAGCCCAAGGAGTTCCTTGCAGATGAGGGAACCTGTCTCAGCCTTGAAGTCGGCTGCCAGACGCTGCACCACCTCGTAGTTCTTCTTCTTGATTTCCTGATTAGGATAGTTGCCCTTCACTTCCAGACCTGCCAACATAAACATGCCGCAAGCCGATCCACAGGTCTCTCGCATACGACCGATGCCCCCACCAAAGGAGCTGGAGATGTGGGCAGCAAAAGATTCGTCCAATCTGTAGTAGTCAGCAAATGCCAACACGACGGATTGGGCGCAATTATATCCTTGCTTGAAGTAAGCAACACCTTTCTGAACTCGTTCTTCGGTGTTCATTTTTTAGGAGTTAAAGAATTTATCGAAATTAAATTATCTATTCTTATACATCTCCTCGTAGTACTTTTCGTAGTCACCACTGGTGATGTTGTCCATCCAAGCTTCGTTCTCCAAGTACCACTTCACGGTCTTCTCAATACCCTCCTCGAACTGGAGTGAAGGTTCCCAACCGAGTTCTGCCTGCAACTTGCGAGAGTCGATGGCATAGCGGGCATCGTGTCCCAGACGGTCAGTCACATAGGTGATGAGGTCGAGATCAGCACCCTCTGGACGACCCAGCAGACGGTCAACAGTCTTGATGACCACCTTGATGATGTCGATGTTCTTCCACTCGTTGAAACCACCGATGTTGTAGGTCTCAGCAACCTTTCCGTTGTGGAAAATCGTGTCGATGGCACGGGCATGATCCACCACATAGAGCCAGTCACGCACATTCTCACCCTTGCCATAGACAGGCAATGGTTTGCGATGACGGATATTGTTGATGAACAACGGAATCAGTTTCTCTGGGAACTGGTAAGGACCATAGTTGTTGGAGCAATTGGTCACGATGGTCGGCATACCATAAGTGTCGTGATAAGCCCTTACGAAGTGGTCGCTGCTGGCCTTCGATGCGCTATAGGGAGAATGAGGATTATACTTCGTGGTTTCCAAGAAGAAATCCTTGCCGTAGGCTGCATGATGCTCTGCACTCGAAGCTGTTGTGGTGAAAGGACTCTCCACACCTTCTGGGTTCGTCAGCTTCAAGGCACCATACACCTCATCTGTCGAGATATGGTAGAAACGCTTGCCCTCATACTTCTCAGGCAGACTCTCCCAATAGAGTTTAGCAGCCTGCAAGAGAGAGAGCGTACCCATCACGTTGGTACGGGCAAACGTGAAAGGGTCTTTGATGGAACGATCCACATGGCTCTCTGCCGCCAAATGGATGATGCCGTCAATCTTCTCGTCCTGCATCAACTGGTAGAAGGCATCGAAGTCGCAGATGTCCATCTTCACGAATTTGTAGTTGGGCTTGTCTTCCACATCCTTCAGATTGGCGAGGTTACCCGCATACGTCAACTTATCAAGGTTGATGATTTTGTACTCTGGATACTTGTTCACGAACAGGCGCACTACATGGCTCCCAATGAAGCCTGCACCGCCTGTAATCACAATGTTTCTCTTGAATTCCATAACTATATAGCACTATTCCTTTTACAATTCGGGTACAAAGTTACGGATAAAAAAAATATCGAGCAAATCTGCTCGATATTTTTAGCTGTAATTGGCTGTAATTACTTGATTTCGATGTTCAAAGTCTCTTTTGCCTTCTCTTCCTCAGTCTTCTTTGGAATGTCGATGGTCAGCACACCGTCTGCCATATTTGCGGCAATCTTTGACTTTTCCACATTGTCAGGCAATGAGAACCTCTGCTCAAACTTGCTGTAGCTGAACTCCCTGCGGAGGTAGGTCTTCTTTTCGCCACCTTCCTTGGTTTCGTTCTTCTTCTCCATGCTGATGACGATGTCACCATCGTGGGTCAACTGAATCTTGAAGTCGTCCTTCGTCATGCCTGGAGCGGCCACTTCAACCTTATACTCTGCTTTGTCTTCTGATACGTTGATGGCTGGTGTAGTGCCCTGATATTTGATGGTTGGCATCCAGTTGTCGTCGAAGAAATCGTTAAACAATGAAGGGATCCATCCCTGATTGCGTGTTGAATAAACTGTAGGCATCATAGTTTTGTCCTCCTTAGTTATTTTAGTTAAACATATTCTATTTTTTGAGTTTGGTCGGCCTCGAGAACCTCTCTGAGCTTTCCGTGCTCTGCCTACACTAAGGGCAACTTTCATGCCTAACTGCCACTTTGTCAATGCTTTTAAACTCCGTTAAACATTCAGCAGGGCATTTAAACTCCCTTAAACTTTCCTGCTGACAACGGCTGACTTTTTGTCTTTATTCCTTCAATTCTTCCAATATCGCTTGGCATCCTTCCAAAACATCACGCCAGGTTGCCTCAAAGTTGTCTGTGTACCAAGGGTCTGCCACATCACCAGGACGTGTTGTGTAGTCAAGCAGACGATGAATCTTGTGTTGTGGGTCACCTCCACTGATACGTTCCATATTATGGATGTTCCAAGTGTCCATCCCGATGAGCAGGTCAAACTCATCGTAGTCACGTCTTCTCATTTGGCGCGCTGTCTTACCTTTACACGAAAGACCGTGCTCCGCCAACTTCTGGCGGGCTGGTGGATAGACAGGATTTCCCAGCTCCTCAGTTGAGGTGGCTGCCGACTCAATATAGAATTCCTGTTCAAGTCCTGCCTTCTTGACGAGATCCTTCATCACAAACTCTGCCATCGGACTTCTGCAGATATTCCCGTGGCATACAAAAAGAATGCGTTTCATCATGTTTCCTGTTTTTGATGGCTGCAAAGTTACACAAAAGAAATGAATCAGCCAAAACTATAAGAGAAAAGCATCATTCCTCAGAAAAAATCCAATAAATTTGTTTTTTCGCTCGATTTGTACTATCTTTGCCCCCACTAACACTAAAACTAACAATGATGAAACCAAAATTCTTTTTACCTTTACTGGCTGCTGTGGTGCTCGCGGCATGTATGTTCACTTCTTGTAATGAGGATTATGACAATCCAAGAATGAAGGCATCACCAGAGGACGCATTGATGCTGAATAACTTTATCTGGGATGGGATGGAACCAACTGTCACGAGAAACTCAACAGGTGAGGACTTCCCTGAAATCAAGTTCTTGGTGCGTTTCCAAAATGATGCCCTGCCACATACAGACCGCAAGTATGATATAGGTGTGGCTTTGTATGATGCTGCCAACAGGTGTGTGCGCAAATTCCCTCTGTATGAGAAGGTGGCACTTAGGGTTGACAAGGAATATAAGATGGATGATAAGATTGTCGTCCCCAATGATATTGCTGATGGAAAGTATCTGCTGAAGCCTATCTGCAGACTCAGCGGAACCGTGAAGTGGCAAGACTTCAATCAGGCTGACGATTATGCACTGGGCGTTACCATCTCAGGCAACAAGGTACAGCTGAAGCAGAATGAGAGCGAGTTGTTTGACTTCACTGTGGATAATATCGCTGATGTGGAGGAGGATATTTTGGAGGATAATTCGTTGAAGGGTACTTTCATTGTGAAGAACTTTGATGACAAGGTTCTCTCCAAGGACATCTACATGATGCTCATCACCATCGACATGAATGACTTCTCGCTCAAGATGGACTCAGAGTTTGAGCATCCTGAGCAACATCAGCTGATGCAGCTCTCTACTCCTGCTTATGGAGAAGAACAGGTTTCCTTTGAGTTCAGCGGTCTTGATTATGACAGTTATTATGCCCTGACTTATGGCATCAAGGATGAGAATGGCGAGTTCCAGGATATCAGCGGCGGTGATTTCTTCATTATATACACTACAGCATCCGCTCCTGAATAAATGAGCTTTGCCTCGAAAAAATACTTGCCCTGAAAAACGTTGATTTCACTCAATGTTCTTCAGGGCAAGACATTTATGGGGAGTAGTGAATTATTTCAGGTCTCCAATCTTTTCCAGCTTGAAGTCGGTGGCAGAGAACCAACCTGTGGTGGGAGCTGCGCCTGTGATGCTCTCATCGGTGGTTACGCCATAGAAGATGGTGTTGTGAGGTTTGTCCACCTTGATGCTGTCGATGTAGATATAACTCCAGCCGTAACCTTGACCATTATGGGCACCCAGAATTCTGCGTTTGGTTCTATCAGAAAACTTACTGACATAATCCATCAAAACTGGGTCATTAACTGGTTGGGAGCCCTCAACAACGACCTTTTCTCCAAGGGGAATGTGAACGGCACCCACATTCAATGACTGGGATTCTTTAACAATAACCTTACCTTCTGGCTCACCACCTAAAGCTTCCCAGATATTGCCACCTTCCAAACCACAATTCGGAATCTCCTTCACCTTGTCAACAATCATGATGGTGTCGTTTGTCTGCTCATCAATGGTGATGCCATAGAGGTAGATGAACTTGTTCTCATTGTTGGCTTTCGCCACAGCAGTCAAACGATAATAGCCAGGTTCCACATCATCCTCATGCTTGCGAGCTGTATATACCAATGGAGTGTAGTCGTTGCAGTCGTCGAGATAGCGCACAGACTCATCACCTGTGAAGTACTCACCACGATAGGTGTAACGGTCAACATTTTCAGCCGTGATCAGTTCCCAACCGTTGTCCTTGAAGAAGTGGTATTCCGTTTCGTTGAAGGGATGACCCAACTCATCTGTGATGGTCACTTCGACACCATCATTCCGAAGTCCAATTCTACTCCTATAATCTGCTTCCTGCACTTTGTCAAGCCTGTCTATACCCCATACAATACAGCCGATAAATCCTACCACAGATGCCACCCAAAGGAGGAACCAAAGCACACGCTGCATCGCACTCATCGACTTCGTCTTGCC
>JAFXVS010000056.1 GCA_017534815.1 Bacteroidaceae bacterium
ACTGTCCACGCGGGAGATGAAATTGCTGTGCGACGAGTCCATGCGTCCGTAGCCCGTGCCGCAGATGGTCGTGCCGCCCCATGAGTCGTTCTTCTCCAGCACATAGCCCTTTGCCTTGATGTAGAGGCTCCACCACGTCTGCTCCACCTCCTTCACGTCGTTCTGGTTGTTGGGGTAGAATGTTGAATAATTGGCAGGGATGATGCCCTGAAACGTAGAATAGGAATCGCCCAGGACGGACACCTTCTTCTGAGCCGACGCTGCCACGGTCATGACTGCCATCAGTGTAAGTAAAAAAAGTTTCTTCATGCTGTACAATTAATTAGGTTGTAAATATTATTTGGTTGTAAATTAAGTTTTAGTTGCGGCTGCAAAGATAGGAAAAATCCACGACCCCTCCCAAACATTTCCCGACTTTTCTTTTTTCTTTCCCGTCATCTTCATCAACTCAAACAGAAAATACCAGTTCGATTCCGACACATACGGGGACTCATCGTCACGAAGCGGAGGGTGTCACTCGATGGACTGATGGCGACGGAAGATGACGCTGGCGATGACGGGGGCACCAATCAGCGCCGTGACACTGTTGACGGGCAACGCGCCTTCGAAACCAGGCATGCGGGCAAGGAGATTGCACACCAACGCCAATGCCGCACCAGTGAGCATGGTGGCCGGCATCATATAGCGGTGGTCGCTGGTCTGGAACAGGGCGCGGCACAGGTGGGGCACTGCAAGGCCTATGAACATGATGGGGCCGCAGTAGGCTGTGACGATGGCGACGAGGATGCCCGAGCTACTGATGACGAGAAGGCGGGCGCGCTTCAGATTGAGGCCGAGGTTGCTGGCGTAGTAGTCGCCGAGCAGCAGGAGGTTCATGGTCTTCGACAGGAGCGCGCTGAGGGGGAGCAAGCACGTCATCAGACCGACAAAGAGCATCATCTGGTCGCCCGAGACACGGGCAAAGGATCCGAGTCCCCACACCACGTATGCCTTCACGTCCTCATCGGCAGAAAAGAATTTCAGCACACCGATGACAGCGGTGGCCAGGTAGCCAATCATCACACCTATGATGAGGAGGGTGACGTTGCCCTTGACGCGCTGTGAGACGAAGAGAATCAAGGCCATCACCGCAAGTGCACCGACTATGGCGGCGACGGACATGGCGGCATCGCCCAGATATCCTAACCGGCTGAGCGCCACGCCACCGAGCGAGCCTGACAAGAGTACGACGAAGGCGACGCCGAGGGATGCGCCGCTCGATATGCCGAGTACTGACGGACCGGCCAACGGATTACGGAAGACCGTCTGCATCTGCAAGCCACTCACCGCCAGTCCCGCCCCTGCGACGGTGGCAGTCAGCGCCTGCGGAACGCGTGACGAAAGTATGATGTTACGCCAGATTTCCTGTACGGAGTCATCGCCAAAGAGTGTACGGACGACCGCATCGACAGGTATCCGGACTGTCCCCAACAATAGATTGAGAATGAAGAAGACAATGCAGAGCAAGATGAGGATGGTGAACTTAAGAATGGACTTCATAGTGTGTGCTGATGCGATGCTGAGTATTCATTCGTGATGCTATTTCAACAACTGATAGTACTTCGGCGTATAGTCGGAAGGAAGGAGTTCGGGGTGGAAGGTGGCCACGAGGTCGCTGAGCAGCACGTCCGGCTCCACAGGCGTGGTCTCGTAGTAGGGCGTCTGCTTCATATTGCAGTAGATGACATGATGCTCCTTGAAGGCCTTGAAGAGCTCGTTCCGAGGTTCACTTGCACGGAGCGCCTCATAACTGAAATCGCCCGGAAAACTGTTCAGGATGCGCCAGTAGTCGGCATTGGCCGCCGTTGCGTACATCTGCTCATACTCTATGTTCACACCCCCAGTGTCGTCATTCTTCAGGATATACTCAGCCCCAGCGTCGCGGAACAGCTGCGCCAGATGGTTCCGTCCACCCACAGCAAACCAGTTGCCGCTGTGCATCTCACCGCTGAACACGGTCGGACGCGCGTCGGTCCCCTCCTTCACCCGCTGCGTCAATGTATTGTAACGGTCTTTTATCGCATTGAAAAGGGAATCCGCCTCGCGCTCCCTACCGATGAACAGACCCACATACTTGATCCACTCAGCCTGTCCGAGGGGATGCGGCTCCTTATAGCCTAAGTGCGGCACGAGCGTCACACCCGTCTCCTTGATGGCATCGTAACCGCCCCGCTTGAAAGGCGAGATGAAGATGACCTCGGGATTGGCCGCCAAGATCAGTTCCGCATCGAAGTTCCCCTCCATACCTATCTTCACAATCTGCCCGTCCTTCACCCGACGGAGGATATCCTTGTTGAACAGATTCTTCGTTCCCGTAATGCCCTTGACCACATCCGTAGCCTCCAACGCCGTGAAGTTCGACAGCTGGAGCATCGTCATCACTATCGTGCGACTCACCGGAACCCGCACCTCCGTATATCCCTCAGGTATATCAGCAGAAAACTCCCCGCCCTCATCCGTGAGACCCTGCGCATTGTCCGACGCACCTGCCGGCACCAACGCAAAGTGATAGCTCACCGGCATCCTGTCCTCATCCGTCTGCGGATCCGCCACATCAACCAACTTCACGCCGTTCGCCAACATACGGACAGAAAATCCCTTAGCATACTCCAACGGCATCACCTCAGCAGTAGAGTCCGCCTCCGCGTTCCCCACCCCAGTCAGTTTCCCAGGCTTACAAGCCACCAGCATCCACATACCGATGCCCACCAGCAACAAAGAATAAAAATATTTCATAACCTAATGATTGATATGCAAAGTTACGATTAAGTAAGTATAAAACCAAATTTTGGGAGTACATACCGTATAGTTCGAGAAAAAATCTTATCTTTGCAGTCCAAAATCAGAAAGAGCATGTGGAAAATATATAATCACTCTGTCCCCGAGTTCATTGGGCTGATGGCTGAAGCTCCCGCCATGCAGCGGCTGAAGGATGTGGGTATGCACTGTGGATGTGAATACACGTCGTTCCCGATGTTCGTGGGACTGGACAACTATTCGAGGTACAAGCACAGTGTGGGCTGTGCACTGATTGTGTGGCGGTTCACACAGGACAGGCGGCAGACGATTGCGGCGCTGCTGCACGACATCGCCACACCGACCTTCGCTCATGTCATCGACTTCCTGAACGGCGACCACATCAAACAGGAATCGACGGAGAACGGGACGAGCACCATCATCGAGGCATCGCCTGAAATCATGAAACGACTGAAGGAATGGGGCATCACACTGGACGAGGTGGCTGATTATCACCAATACCCCATCGCCGACAATGACTCGCCCAGACTGTCTGCAGACCGGCTGGAATACACGCTATCGAACATCGTGAACTACCGCATTGCGCCCAAAGAGAAGGTCATGCAGTGGTTCAACAATCTGACGGTCGGAAAGAATGAGGAAAGAGTGGATGAACTGATGTTTCAGGATGCTCAAGTGGCTGAGGAGTTCAGCCTCGCAGCTTTGCAGACTTCGAAGATATATGTGGCAGACGAGGATCGTTTCGCTATGCAGACGCTGTCGGAACTGCTGAGCAAGCACATCGGAAGGGGTGTGCTCAGCATGGGCGATCTGTACAAGACGGAAAGCGAGGTCATAGCCCTGCTCCATCAGGATGAAGAGGCGCGACGTGATTGGGAACATTTCAGGGCTTTACGGCACATCCATAAGGGAGGTGATCATGAGGGCGCCAAAACGGTGCTCTCGAAAAAACGGTACATCAATCCTTACCTTTGCGGCAAGGGGAGGATGGTCAATCTGTCCAAAACCTTTGCCCTAGCATTAGAGCAGTTCCTCTCCTACCCGCTTGATGAACCCTTATGGGGCGAATAATCAACGCTCCATCAAAGAACGACACTTCATCAAAAATCAGCGCTCCACGATAACACCCACGCTGTTCACCTCGTCCAATGGATTGAGGCGCATCAGGTGGGTGACACGCAAAGTGTAGTTGTGGTTTGCCTGCATGTGGAGAGCCTGCGGTTTGGAATAACTCTCGTTCTGAAGAACCCCGTCATGAGCGGATTCTTCGTTGTTTCCGTAAAGAGTTATGTTTATCGGGAGGGAGGAAACGACAGCATTCCCGTCCAGCAATTCAGCACGTGCCACGATGTCCTGGTATCGGAAAGAGGGAGAGGTGCGCACACTGAAGGTGACCGCCACATCCAAATCGTGCTCAGTGGGTGGGATGCTGAAGTACAAGGTGTCGTTGCTATCCCACTGGTGCTCTGGCAGATCTTGATAGAGCGTATAATACAGGTTGTCCTGACAGGACGTCAACAAGGGCAAACCCAGCAATCCCATCATCAGACAGAGCATCCCTATATAAATAGATAATGTGTGAAGCCGTCTCATGAATTGTGCTTCTTTTTCTTCTTCTTGTGACGCTTATTCTGGCTGTCGAAGCGATTGATGTTCTCTTGATCCAGCAAGTCCACAGACACAGGAGCCACTTTCTTCTCCTCTTCCGTCAGAGAAGCAGGTTTCTGACCATTGCGGTTCATCTGTATCACCTCAAAGGCGCGGCGGGCTGAGATGGTCTTCTCGTTCACCAGCATCTTCTTGTCGGTGGAATACGTCACCAGATGGGCAAGGATATCTGCCTTCACGAAGAAATACTCGTTGTCTTGCGTGTGGAGGGTGATTTCACGAGAAGGCAAGCGCTTG
>JAFXVS010000057.1 GCA_017534815.1 Bacteroidaceae bacterium
CACTTGTTCGCATGTCCGTATGAACATCAGCGGTGAAGTGTAAACAGGAATGTAACGAAACACAAATACCAACAGGATACTTCCCGCCAATAAGACGATGAGCATCCACTTCACTATATTTCCCAATTTGGAAAAAAACTTCCCCATTAATCGCCGTCTTATTGAGTGTAGCAGGAACATGACTTATTAAATAAGCCCTGCACCTGCTACATTCAGCATTTATTGCAATGTACCGGCATTTGCTGCATTGATCATGGCTTCAGAAGCATAGAGCAAAATCTCCACGCGACGGTTCTGTGCCTTACCCTCCTTGGTTGAGTTGTCAGCCACAGGATTGTTCTCGCCGAAACCGGTACTGCTCTTAATCTGTGATGGAGCGGCACCCTGAGCCAACAAATATGACTTCACTGCATCTGCACGATCTTGGCTAAGTTTGATATTCTTCTGGAAACTCTCCTCCACCGTAGAGCCTTTGAAGCCAGTGTTGTCCGTATAGCCCTGAATGGCGACATCACAATCAGGATATGCTTTGAGGACGTTGTTGGTAAAATCGGTCAGGTTGTTCATTGCAGTTCCGCTGAGCGTTGACTTGCCAGATGAGAACAAAATACCAGAATCGAAGGTAACCTTCACTGCATCAAGGCCATTAGAGTCCTTCACACCTTCCACCTGAGCATTCTGAACCTGCTGAGCAGCAGCCTTCATCTTGTCCATCTTCTTACCAATCAGAACACCTGCAGCTGTACCCACTGCGCCACCGATGGCTGCACCGGCTAATGTACCGCCAGCATTGCGACCAATCAGGTTACCTACCATAGCACCGATACCTGCACCAGCACCACCACCGATAAGACCACCTTTAGTCGTGTTGTTCATACCACATCCCGAAAGGATGATAAGCGATGCCATGACAACGGCACCAAACTTAAATTTCTTCATAATTTTGCCTGTTTTTTTGAGTTATTATAAATAATTAATTAATGTGTACGATATAAAGTAACATCAAGTGCAAATATCGTGAATTTTGTTGATATATCTTATCATTAAGGCAAATAAAATGAAAAAAAACTGATTTTTTCGCAAATAATCAGTAATTTTGTGGCTCGAAATGAAAACTCATGTATAAAAAAGACAGATAAAAGACAAAATGGCAACAGAATTGAAAGATCTGACCAAGCGGTCAGAAGATTACTCAAAATGGTATAATGAACTGGTGGTGAAAGCAGAGTTGGCGGAACAGGCTGACGTAAGAGGATGTATGGTAATTCGCCCTTACGGATATGCCATCTGGGAGAAGATGCAACGTGTGCTGGATGACATGTTCAAGGAAACGGGTGTGCAGAACGCTTACTTCCCATTGTTAATTCCAAAGAGTTTCTTAAGTAAAGAGGCTGAACATGTAGAGGGATTTGCAAAGGAATGCGCAGTAGTAACACACTATCGTCTGAAGACCAATGAAACACACGATGGCGTAGTGGTGGATCCCACTGCCAAGCTAGAGGAAGAACTTATTATCCGCCCCACTTCCGAGACTATTATCTGGAATACATATAAGAATTGGATTAAGTCGTATCGCGACCTTCCCATCCTTTGCAACCAGTGGTGTAACGTGATGCGTTGGGAAATGCGTACCCGTCTGTTCCTCCGTACATCCGAATTCCTCTGGCAAGAAGGCCATACGGCACATGCCACTCGCGAAGAGGCTGAAGCACGTGCCAAGCAGATGCTGAAGGTCTATGCCAAGTTTGCAGAGGAATACATGGCGGTACCTGTCATTCAGGGCGTGAAGAGCGAGACGGAACGTTTCGCCGGTGCTCTTGACACCTACACAATTGAGGCGATGATGCAGGATGGCAAAGCTCTTCAGAGCGGTACAAGCCACTTCCTGGGTCAGAACTTTGGCAAGGCATTCGACGTGCAGTTCCTCAACAAAGACAATAAAGTGGAATACGCTTGGGCGACCTCTTGGGGTGTTTCCACCCGTCTGATGGGTGCGCTTATCATGACCCACTCTGACGACAATGGTCTTGTTTTACCTCCCAAGCTTGCTCCGCTGCAGGTGGTCATCATCCCAATTGGTAAGGGTGACCAAATGGCGATGCTCGACGAGAAGGCTGAAGCTATCGTCAAGAATCTCAAGGCGATGTGCATCAGCGTGAAATACGACAATGCTGACAACAAACGTCCTGGTTTCAAGTTTGCTGATTACGAATTGAAGGGTGTACCAGTGCGTCTTGTTTTAGGTGCCCGCGACTTGGAGAAGGGACTTGTGGAAGTCATGCGCCGAGACACACTTGAGAAGGAGAACGTATCTATCGAAGGTATCGAGACATACATCAAGAATCTCTTGGATGACATCCAGCAGAACATCTACAAGAAGGCTGTCACATTCCGCGATGCACACATCTACGAGTGCGACAATTACGAGGAGTTCAAGGAGCGCGTAAAGGACGGAGGCTTCTTCCTCTGCCACTGGGACGGCACGGAAGAGACGGAAGCGCGCATCAAGGAAGAGACCCAGGCAACCATCCGTTGCGTGCCATTCATGTTCGAGCAAACAGAGGGAACCGATATGGTGAGTGGCAAACCCGCCAAAGCCCGTGTCCTGATTGCAAGAGCCTATTAAGCCACGCAAGACTGACAAAATGGCAACCCAGACAATCACAGGCATTTGTTTTGTGAGAGACCATTGTCAAACTTTATTGCCAATCAATGAATTATAAATATTCCGACAGAGTATCACGCATTCTTGGCTACAGTAAAGAAGAAGCGTTAAGACTCAACAATGACTACATCGGTCCTGAGCACTTGATGCTGGGACTGATTCGTGATGGAGAGAGCCGTGCCATCGACTTGCTGAGAAGGAGGTTTTATGTGAACATCCCCTCCATCAAAGATGTATTGGAGCGCACCGTCAGGAATCTCGGCACAGCCCTCCTCTCCACTGACATCACGCTCAACAAGCAATCCACTGCCATTATGCGCCTCGCTGTGCTCGAAGCACGTCTGCTGAAAAGCGAGGAGAGTGATGCAGAGCACATGCTGCTGGCCATTCTGAAGCAGAATGACAACATGGTGGCACGTGTTCTTAACGATTGCAATGTGACCTACAATGAGTTTTACGATTCGTTGGCCACACAAAAGACGTCCACACAACCACAAAACGACATCGACTATGATGAGGAGGACGAGGAAGAAGAGGGGAATACTCCCCCGCCATCTGACGAGACATCATCCTCATCCAATTCCAACGCACACACCACGACCAAGACAACCAAGAAGGGGAACTCCGACACACCGGCCATCGACAAGTTTGGTTTTGACCTCACCCGTGCGGCGGCTGAAGGAAAACTTGACCCTGTGGTGGGTCGTGAGACAGAGATTGAACGACTTGCACAGATTCTTTCCCGAAGAAAGAAAAACAATCCAGTCTTGATTGGTGATCCAGGTGTGGGTAAAAGCTCCATCGTAGAAGGTCTGGCTGCACGCATCAACGAGCGCAAGGTGGCTCGCGTGCTCTTCGGCAAGCGCATCATCAGCCTCGACATGTCAAGTGTGGTGGCTGGCACAAAATATCGCGGACAGTTCGAGGAACGTATGCGCAACATCATCAACGAACTATGTGCCAACCCTGACATCATTATCTTTATCGACGAGATTCACACTCTGGTGGGTGCGGGCAATCAGGCGGGTCAAATGGATGCCGCCAACATGATGAAACCAGCCCTCGCACGAGGCGAATTGCAATGCATCGGTGCAACCACCCTCGACGAATACCGTAAGAGCATAGAAAAGGATGGCGCACTCGAACGCCGATTCCAGAAGGTGATTGTCGAACAAACCACACCCGAAGAGACGCTGACCATCCTCCACAACATCAAGGATCGTTACGAAGCACACCACAACGTGTCCTACACCGACGAGGCGCTCATGGCCTGTGTCAAACTGACAGAACGCTATGTGACCGACCGCAGTTTCCCTGACAAGGCCATCGACGTGATGGATGAAGTAGGATCCCGTGTACGCATCAAGACCATCAGTGTGCCTCAAGAGATTGAAGACAAGGAGGCCGAACTCGCCAAACTCAACAAACAGAAGGAAGACGCCGTCAGGGACGAGAACTACGCTTTGGCTGGCACATACCGCGACTATGCCAAACATGCCGCAGAAGAATTGGAAAAGATGAAGGAGCAGTGGGAAGCCACACTCGAGGAACAGCGGCAGAAGGTCACGGAAGAGCAGGTGGCTCAGACGGTTTCCATGATGACGGGTATTCCTGTCAGCAAGATGGCAAGTGCGGAGGGCATCCGCATGAAAGGAATGCGCGAAGAACTGAAGAACAACGTCATTGCCCAAGATTCCGCTGTCGATAAACTCGTCAACGCCATCCAGCGCAGCCGTGTAGGGTTGAAAGACCCCAACCGCCCTATCGGCACATTCATGTTCCTCGGTCCCACTGGTGTGGGCAAGACCTACTTAGCCAAGAAACTCGCTGAACACATGTTTGGTTCCGCCGATGCCCTCATCCGCATCGACATGAGCGAATATATGGAGAAGTTCACCGTCAGCCGATTGGTGGGCGCACCTCCGGGATATGTAGGGTACGAAGAGGGCGGCATGCTCACGGAAAAAGTACGTCGCAAGCCCTACTCCATTGTGCTGCTCGACGAAATCGAGAAAGCGCATCCCGACGTGTTCAACCTGCTGCTCCAGGTGATGGACGATGGCCGTCTGACCGACACGTTGGGACGCACCATCGATTTCCGCAATACCGTCATCATCATGACCAGCAACGTCGGTACCCGTCAACTCAAGGACTTCGGACGAGGCGTCGGATTCGCCGCAATGGTGGACAAAAGCGACAAGGAAGTCTCCCGTTCCGTCATTCAGAAGGCACTCAACAAGCAGTTCTCGCCCGAGTTCCTCAACCGCATCGACGAAATCATCACTTTCGACCAACTCGAACTCGACGCCATCCTCCAGATTATCGGCATCGAACTCAAAGGACTCTACAAGCGTGTCGAAGACCTTGGCATGAATCTTGAAATCACGGAGGAAGCCCAGAAGTTCATCGCCGAAAAGGGCTACGACAAGCAGTTCGGTGCCCGCCCACTCCGCCGAGCCATCCAGCAGCACCTCGAAGACCGCATCAGCGAGATGATTGTCGAAGAGGAAGTAAAAGAGGGCGACACTATCTTTGCCGACCTGCAAGACAACAAGGAAGGCGAACAAAAGATTGTTATCAGCAAGAAATAACAGCAGATTCTCCTTCCGGGAATATTACAAAAAATGGCCGGGCGGGTCGCATCACGCGTGCCGTCCGGCCTACAATTTTTATTAACTAAATCGAATAATGTTAAGTTGATAAAAAACTTTTACTGAAAATAATTTGGGCCTACTTTCTCACTAATATTCCCCGCTTTGTCAGCTCCGAGATGATGGCGCTGTCGTAGAACGAGGCCAGCTTCGGATTGTGAGCGAGGAGGTACACCTTGTCCGGCGACTCGCTCAACTGCTCCGCTATCTCTTCATACACTTCTCTGCGTGGTGACTTCCTGTACGGGTGCCCACCCGTCAGGACATGATTTACGATTTGTCTGAACATTCCTAACTTTATTTATTGCTATCTAACATCCCGC
>JAFXVS010000058.1 GCA_017534815.1 Bacteroidaceae bacterium
AACTCTAAACACTCAACTCTAAACTTTACAAGGATCATGAAGAACAAGGAATTCTGGAAGGCCATCATTCAGGTGGTGGTGTCCATCCTCACGGCAGCCCTGACTGCCCTCGGAACAACCAGTTGCATGAAACTGCTCTAAGGTGTGAACTGTACAACGCGCAAATGAAAAGGGGAAGGCCGCAGATTGCAGCCTTCCCCTTTATGTTTACAACCCAATTTTTGAAGATTTTGAATCAGATTTTTTGTCGATTTTGAGCGTATGCGACCCTAGGCTTAAAAATCTTGAACTAATTCATTTCATCGATCGAACTAATTCATTTCTAGTTTTTAATTAATTGATTCCGCCAAGCTGACGGTTGACATGATTTCAAGTTGGGGCTGTTCAATTGGTCGTAAATGTGCCGTAGGGGTACCCTAGGGTTACCCTAAGGTTACCGTAAGGTTGCCCTTGGGTTTAAAAACCATCATAAACGTTAGGTTTATGGCAGGAAGCGGGAGACTTTCCCTGTCGGAGCGGGAAGCCAAAGCAACAAACGGATAGTTTGTCGTAAGGAAAAGGATAGTTTCTTACCGACAAACTGGTGGTTTGTTTACTCCAACGGACATTTATTGATTCCCTCTGTACTCTAAATCTTTTATTAATTTATGGACTCATTGCTTTTTCTTCTTTTCATTTTACTACACCTATCATCAGAAATCGCTTGCAGATAATCAAATGTCTATTTTGTATAACGTTTAACGATTTAGTGGCATTGGATGTCTGTCCTTCCTATTTCTACGATCATCTTTTGGCGTGTTTCTGTGAGGGTTTGGAGGAAGGGAATGGATATAGGCGCATTCTATTTCTTATAATACACCTTCTCTCCATTCTTCCAACTCTTCAGGGTTTCCCAGCTGGTAGGGATGGCGACGCCTCCCTTGGAGGTGATGAGGAAGAAACTATAAGCATCCAGGTCTTCAACATAAGTGATTCGGATGCAGAACTGCTCCCGGACGTCCTTGTACATGTTTTCCACTCTGATGGGTGAAGACCAATGTCGATTGAACGCTTCCTGCATGTCGATGTGGTAGTCGCAGTTGGGGTGTTGGTCGATGAATTCCCATACTGTCTGAAGGACTTCCTCCAAGAGTTCTTTGGCCTTGTCCTTAGGTTGTGCATCATAAACTCTGATGGTGGTTTCGCAGGCTTCCCCTTTCGCATATCCGCTATACTCCAGGATTTCATCCCTGTTGCGCCAATTGTATGCACTGTCCATTTCCACTTGCAATATGTGGTATTTCACCTTTTCCTTCTTGAACACTTTCCCTATTGTCTCCATCAGTTCATCCATCTCCACCTGCTCAATCTTCCTATCGATGCTGTCTGGGTAGAACTGATAGTGGAGGTCGGCACTTCCGATGCTGACGCGTTCGCCTTCCTTGATGTTCTCCCGTTTGTAAGGTATATATTTGAAGGTGAGAATCTCAGGGGCAGGGAAGCAAAATTCTGTTTGTTTCCCCATTTCTGATTCCCTTATTTTCCCCGCATTGCTGTATTTCCCCAAGGTCAGCGTATAATAGATGCTGTCCCTGCCTTCCTTGTCCTTTTCCCACAGATACTTATCAGCCGCTTCATCGGCAAGTCCTAAGAAGGTGCTCTTGATGGAGTCTATCAAGAGGGCTGGATTGTTATGAGGGTCGCTGTCATTATATTCAGAAAAATGGAAACTCATGGATCGATAGTTCCTAGAATAGAATTCCCATACGTTAACGCCCATAGACTTTGCATATTTCATGAGACCCTCTATCTGGGGATTCCTGTACTCTCTCAGTCGCTTGGTGGTCTGCGCCTGCATACCCATGATAAGGCAGATGCCTATCATTGTCAATAGAATCTTCTTCATATTTATTTCTTTTTGCTTATTGATAATACTTCTTCGCTCCATTCTTCCAACTCTTCAGTCGTCCCCAACCAGCAGGAAGGACATAGTTTCCCTTAGAGGTTGAGATGAGAAAACAATATTCATTCCTCCTGTCAAGATATTGGACATATACGTTGAACAGCTCTGTGCTTTCTTCGTCGCCCTTATATACTCTGATTGCCATAGGATTTAATTGGGGGGCGTTTTTTCTATTAATGAAGGTGAAGTCTGCATGAGGGTGCTTGTCCAGATAATTCCATACGACGGCTTTTATTTCCTCAAGGATCTTATTCGTTTCCTCCTTGCACCTTGAGTCATAAACCCGGGAGGTCGTCGTCCCTGCACGTCTGGAATAAGAAGTGATGATTTCCCTGTCGTTCCAGTCGTATGTGCTGTCTATTACCGTCTGTAATGTGCGGTACTTCACCTTGTTCTTCTTGAGCACTTTCCCTACCTCCTTCATCAGTTCCGTCATATCCACCTCCACCTCATTGCTGTCGGAGACCTCTGGCTGATACTTGTAGAAAAGCTCCCCTAACCCCTTGCTTGAAGGTGCATCTTTTCGTATATATCTGGGTGCGTCTTGGTAAAATCTGAACGTGAGAATCTCTGGAGCAAAGGAATACTCCAACTCTCTCTCCCTGTCCTTTCTTTGGTGCTCTTTCACCTCACCCTTGTTGTACTTTCCCAAAGCCACTGTGTAGTACATGCTGTCCACTCCATCATGATGATAATCCCACATGTAACTCTTGTTGGCATCATCGAGAAGCCCTATGAAAGTATTCCTGATAGAGTCAATCAAAAGAGCTGACTTCGCTCTTCTTTCATCATGCTCCCTGTTCCATCTTTCATACGTTTCTCTGTCTGGATTCTGCTCATCAACGGGGTATCTGACGTCATTATACATCTCTACAGAAAAATCCACATATCGGTCTTCTCCTGTGTGTACGATCGTTACCTCTCTCCCCAATGATTCCGCATAGTTCAGCAGTCCCTCAATCTTGGGGTTCTGGTATTCTCGCAATAGCTTCGTGGTCTGTGCCTGCATACCTATGGTGAGGCAGCAACAGAGTATGATCAATAGTGTCTTCTTCATATTGTTCATCTTTCTTGACGATTACTTCTTGTAGTAGATAGCTTTGCCGTTTATCCAGCTTTTCATATTCCGCCAACCCTTGGGAAGCCAGAGGTAGCCATCTGTTTCCTCCACCAAGATGCGGCAGACACCGTCCCATTTATTGCCAGGTGGATAGAATGTGATGCGGTATTCGTGTGGAGTGTCTTCCCTCTTGGTGTAATCATAAACCTGACTGCGAACCAGATTCACCTCCCATTTCCATTGGTCATAGGTTGGGGGTATGACGCTCAGCCCAAAGTGAATGTCATACGGATGGTCTTTGTAGTATTGGGCAATCACCTTTCCCAACTGATGATAAATCCTGTCTCCCATCTCCTTGGTCGGTATAGTGTACAGGGTGCCCTTTGTCTCAGTGTCGAACCATAATCGTGAGTTTGTTGCGTGGCCGATATATTCCAACTCATCCACTTTGGTGGGGTAAGTCTGGTCGTGACGGATATAGAGGTCGTGCCGTTCTATGCTATCGTTTTCCAACAGAGGGGCTATGAGTCGGCTCATCTCTGCTACGTCAATGAAGTGGTTCCTGCTGTTGTCACCGTTCTCCAGATGATATTCAAACTCGTACCAGCCCTTGGGCTTCAACTCACTGGTTCCATCATCATCAAGCGTGACGAAGGTGACGTTTTTGTCCGTGTACATCAGTTTGAGCGTCTCTCGGCAGGTAGGGTTGTTGAGGGTGAGCAGGTACATCAGCGTATCCGTGTCTTCCTCATGACTCTCCCAGAGATAGCTTTCCTTTGCCTCCTTGGAAAGCATACGGCACACATCCTTCACGGCCTTGAGTTCCTGCTCAGGCTCACGTACATTCCTGTAGTTGATGGTGTCCTTGAAGTCTGCCATGTGGTAAGTAATGCCAGACCGCCGGATAAAGATTCCCTTCTTGTCAAAGTCCGATGAGCCCAACTTCATCCTTAGGCAGTTCTGTATCAGACTGTCTATCTTGGGGTTCATCTGGCTATAGGCATTGAGGCTTGCCAGCATAACCATGAGGGTGACGAATGCTCTTGTCATATTGTTGCTTGGGGTTTAATAGTCGTCTAAGTCTATGTTGATGGCCAGTTCCACTTGACTGATCATTTCCTCGCCTCGTGACCTGATGGCCCGCTTCATCTCTTCGTAAGCAGGGTCAATCTCTCTGATTTCCGGCTCAGAAGCCTCTTCTGGTTCTATGGCTGCAACCTTATAGGGAGGCGCACTGAAGATGATGGAATCTGTGGGGACTGTTGCTGTTTCTTTCGTGATTTTTGCCATATACCTCTTTGGCGGTCTTGACAGTCTTTGTATCTCTTTGACTTTATTGGTGGTGTCTGGCTGTTCCTCTATCTTTTCCGATGGTTGAGATATGGGTTGTGGCGCTGTTTTCATCGTGTCTGTCTTAGCGATGAGGTTGGGTTTCTCGCTCATCTGATGCCTAAGAACTATGCCCAAAGCGATCAGCAGAAGGATGGCTGCTGCTATACCTGCCCACCTCCACCAGAGGGTTTTTCTGCGAGGGGCTTCCACAACGACCTTACCAGCATCAAACATAACAAACATCTCCTTGTAGGTGGCCCATTCGCCAGTCACCTCATGGGTGGAGAAGAACTCACCCAGCTGTGCTTCCTCCTCGAGGGTGGTGGTGCCGTCCATGAAGCGTTGCAGCAGTCGCTCCACTTCTTGTGTTGTCATTTGTGTGTGTCCTTTCATTGTTTGTTCCTCCTTTCCAATTCTTGTTTAAGTTGATGTCTCGCCCTTGACAGCAGGGTGATGACAGATCTGTGCGTAATGCCAAGTAGGGTGGCTATCTCATCGATGCTACGGTGCTCGAGTTGCCGCATCTTCAGGATAAGCCCGCAGGTGTCAGGCAATTGTTCAATCTGTCGGCAGAGCCACTCCCTGAGTTCCTCATATTCAAGTGCATCAGAGGGCGTATCCTTCCTCACATCAGCTTCCGATGCTTCAAACTCCTCCTTCCGTCGCCTCATCCTGAGCTTATCGACACAAGCGTTGCGGGCTGCTACATGTGCAAGCCACCCCACTGGATCCTCAGCCCCGATGCGCTCGTGGATAGCCCACAACTTCAGCATTACATCTTGCGCCACATCCTCGGCCTCCTCCATCGGGAAGCCGAAACCAAGCGCAGTACTCAAAGACTGGGAGCGCATCTCCTTCACCTTATGTTCGAACTCTTTGGGTGTCATCTCGCCTATATAACGAATAACTCCGCAAATGTAAACAAATAAATGCGATTATTTTCAAAATAAATAAAAAAAGAAGGGGAAAGACCGTAAAAACAAGAAGAGGTTGCACCTTTGTACAACCTCTTGTCTTGTAGCGGGGGAGGGGCTCGAACCCTCGACCTCCGGATTATGAATCCGACGCTCTAACCAGCTGAGCTACCCCGCCATCGCCGTGCTTTTTTCGTTAGCGAGTGCAAAGGTACGGAAAAATTAGGAATTAGGAGTTAGGAATTAGGATTTTTTTTCAAGAATCGGTCTTTTTTTTTGTTTTTGCCCCTTTTTCCATTAAAAAAGAAACAATTCCTCGTTCCTCAATCCTCATTCCTCATTAAATTTTCGTACTTTGACCTCGTCGAAGGTACTCACGTTCGGAAAAATGCAAATATATTTGGTTTTTCTCTCACTTATTCGTACCTTTGCACCCGATTTACACAGATATAGTGGATATATAGTATTAATTAGGTCAAAAAAACGAATTTATGGCTTACAATTTGTTAAAAGGTAAAAAGGGAATCATTTTTGGTGCACTCAACGATCAGTCCATCGCTTGGAAGGTGGCAGAACGTGCTTATGAAGAGGGTGCACAGATCGTACTCACAAATACAGCTGTTGCCTGCCGCATGGGTACCATCGCGGAACTGGCTGAGAAGACCAATGCGACTGTGATCGCTGCTGACGCCACGAGCGTAGAGGACTTGGAGATGCTCTTCTCTGAGGCTCAAAAGGCTTTGGGTGGTCAGATTGACTTTGTGCTCCACTCTTGCGCCATGAGTGCGAACATGAGAAAGAAGCGCACCTACGATGACCTCGACTACAGCTTGCTGGACAAGACGCTGGACATCTCTGCCATCTCGTTCCACAAGATGCTGCAGGTGGCTAAGAAGATGGATGCTTTGGCTGATAATGCCAGTGTGCTGGCACTCACTTATGTGGCCAGTCACCGTACATTCTTCGGATATAATGATATGGCGGATGCCAAGTCTCTCTTGGAGTCTATCGCTCGTTCCTTCGGCTACATCTACGGCCGTGAGAAGGGTGTGCGTGTGAACACCATCAGCCAGTCACCTACTTACACGACGGCTGGTTCAGGCATCAAGGGTTTCGATGGTCTCTATGACTTCTCTGACCGTATGTCTCCGCTGGGCAATGCCAGTGCAGATGAGTGTGCAGACTACTGCATCGTGATGTTCTCTGACCTCACGAAGAAGGTGACCATGCAGACGCTCTTCCACGATGGCGGCTTCTCCAACATGGGTATGTCCCTGCGTGGTATGACGCAGTACAACAAGTCCTTCATCGAGGAGAATACCGACAAGGAAACTGGTAAGATCATCTACGGATAAAAAGCGATAGGATACAGACTTTATCTTCGGATAAAGACTACGGAATGGTTCTGCTCCAGATGCAAAATGGTAGTGGAACCGTTTTTGTTGATATGGGTGGATGCTGGGAAGACTGGCGTCCACCCTTTCAGTTTCAGACCTTTGAGGGTGGCAGTAGTTTCCCCTTTGAAGTTGCTGATGAGCAGGTAGGAACAGTCTGCATCAGGTACGATGACACCGTTCCAACCCTCTGGCAATCGGTCTTTCAGGGAGACGAGTTGGAAGGCCATCTTTTGAGTCTGCTTGGCATTGATACGGCTGTAATAGACGAGGTTGCGGGCATCGACCACCTCGCCAGCCTTGACGGTGCGAGGGGTGTTGGAATACAGAGGATAGAGTTTCGAGGTGAAGATGGAGTTGTTCGCACTTCTATCGCCAAAGGCCATTTGGGGTTTAGAGTTTAGGGTTAAGAGTTTAGAGCTGAGAACCTTTAGCTCGACGGAGTCAATTGAGGGTTGAGAGTTGAGGGTGATGACTCCTAATTCGTTGTCGATGTTCACCCAAGGGCTCTCGAAGGTGATCATCTCTGTTCCATCTCCTTCATAGATTTGGTCTTTATAATATAATGTACGCGTAGTCTTAGTGAACTCGTCCGTCGAGATGGCGAGCAGACCACCCTTTGCAGCGTTGATGGTGACATCGGCATTGGCTGTCACATAGTCAAGATAGATGAGCGCATTCTTGGGAGTAGAATAGAGGACGAAACGATGGTTGAGTGTACCCTCGTTGGTGTTCAGTTCACCATGCATCATGTAGCCGTTGCCATTAAGTTGACAGTTGAGAGTTGACAGTTGAGAGTTGGGAATCGGAACAGCGTCGGTTCTCTTGCCTTCCACCTCATACCAACCCAGCAAGTTGCCTGTATTGTGGGCACGATAAGGCACCACGATCTTGTTCTTGTCAGGCGAGTTGGCAGCAAAGTAGCCTGTGTAGGACTTCAAGCCCTCACTCCATGAGAAACAGGTGAAGCGGTCATCAGTGGCAGCACGAACGATATTCTGGCAGGGGATGAGTTTGGCTGCTCCATACGTCTTGTTGAAGTCATCCCATTGGGTGGGTTTGAGATCAGCAGTGGAAAGTTGGTCGTGCATCAGGTAGGTCATCATCACACGATGGGCTTCCACACCCATACGACGGGCACCCACATCAGGACGCAGGAGCCACGAACCATCAGAGGTGGTCTTCTGACGTGCCTTGATGTACTTGTATGCCATATTCTCCAACATCAACGCATTGGGGTCACGCAGAAAACAGGCTTGTGTCGTGTACGAAGTGATTTGGTCGTAGAGGAAGAGGCTCCAGTCATTGCCGTTAGGCATCGCCAGTTCACCATCAGCCAAAGCGAGCCAATTGAGGATGCTGTCCTGCACCTCCTGATTGTGGTGCATCAGGGCGTTGGTCTTCCATTTCTTTTCGCCATACAATCCCTGCTGAAACATCTTGAGTGCCAAAGCAGCCTCGCCGAGCTCCTGCATCACCACATTCTGGTAGGACGTGTGAAAGAGGTTGTGGTTCTGAAGCGAATAGTCGTCGTAGAGGTTCTGACCCTTGTAGAGGTCGGCAACGGTCTTGTTGTCGTAGTCAGGGTCTATGACCGTCTGATTGTGCTGGTCGGAGGGGTGTGAGTAGCTGTTGATGGCAAACTCCCTCAGTCGCTCGAACCATTGAGGCGCCAAAGGGTCAGTGGGGAAGAGTCCTAGGGTGGCAGCCAGCACATCGGCCTCCCAACCATTCTCCTCTGCCTTCGTATCACCAGCATAACCTGTGGGAATGGAACGCTCCAACTCGTAGTTGCACTCAGCCCTCAGCAAATTGTAGATGTAGTATTTCTGCTTCCCTGTAAGTTTGTGCCATTGGAAATAAGCGGAGTAAGCCACAGACATCGCCCAAAGGGAAGACTCCCAAACGTGGTCTGCATTGGAGACAGAACCCCAATAGTTGTTGCCCTTGCACACTTTCAGTTTGTTGGCCTTATGAGTGGAATAAGCGAAGACCAGCGACTTTCTTGCCAATTCTTCCAGCTTTTCCCATGTCACACCCTCTGGCAGCGTGATGCCAGCAGGCTTTCCATACTTCACGAGGAAGGCACAAATCATGGACAAGTCGGCATTGGGACGCACACCACGTTCGTCGTTCGCCATGGTGTTCTCGCCCTTGAAACAGCCGCAAGCCTCATCCTGGTCGTTAGGATATTCGCACTCCTGCCAGTCGTTGACTATATAAGTGGAGAAATCTGCCAACATCTGCAAGAGGTCTTGCTTCATGGTGCTTTCAGGGACGAAATCGGATGTGATGACGCCCTCTGTAGGAGACACAAAGCCCTCTTGAGCATTGACCGATAGAGCCAATGCCAAGAGGGCTATGGTTAGCAGTTTCTTCATAAACTCAATACTCTCGACTATTTCAGTCTTGCCAGCGTTTCCTTGATGCGCTTCATCGACTCCACGATGTTCTCATCGCTGGTCGCATAACTCATACGGAAGCACTCAGGAGAACCAAAGGCATCACCACCCACAGTGGCCACATGACCCACTTCGAGCAGATACATGGCGAAGTCGGTGGAGTTGTTGATGACACGGTCGCCATCCTTCTTGCCGAAGTAGCTGGAGCACTTGGGGAAGAGGTAGAAGGCACCTTGTGGGTCGTTCACTTCGAGGCCAGGAATCTCCTTGGCGAGTTTCACGATCAGGTTCTTTCTGCGTTCAAAAGCCTGACGCATATCCTCTACACACTGCTGGTCGCCAGCAAAGGCAGCCTCTGCAGCCTTCTGAGACACAGAGCAAGGGCCAGAGGTGTATTGACCTTGCAACTTGTTGCAGCCCTTCACAATCCAATCAGGAGCAGCAATGAAGCCAATACGCCAACCGGTCATTGCGTATGCCTTGGACACACCATTGATGACCACCACACGATCCTTGATGTCATCGAACGAAGCCATTGAAGCGTGCTTGCCCACATAGTTGATGTGCTCGTAAATCTCGTCAGCAATCACGATGACATTCTCATGCTTCAGCAGCACGTTCTTCAAGCCTTCCAATTCTTCCTTGCTATAAACAGATCCGGTTGGGTTGCTGGGTGAGCAAAGGATGAGGGCACGAGTCTTAGGGGTGATGGCAGCCTCCAACTGTGCAGGGGTAATCTTGAAGTCCTGTTCGATAGGCGCATCGATGAACACAGGCGTACCCTCTGCCAAGAGCACCATCTGAGGGTAAGACACCCAGTAAGGAGCAGGGATGATGACCTCGTCACCTGCATTGATGATGGCCATGATGGTGTTGCAAACAGACTGCTTGGCACCATTCGAACAAAGAATCTGAGAGGGTTTGTAGTCCAATCCATTCTCATTCTTCAGTTTGTTCACGATGGCCTGTTTCAGTTCTGGGTAACCAGGCACTGGGCTGTAGCGGCTCCAGTTCTTCTCCACTGCCTTGATGGCAGCAGCCTTGATGTGGTCGGGAGTGTTGAAGTCGGGTTCGCCGACACTGAGGTTAATCACATCCACGCCCTGAGCCTTCAGCTCTGAGCTCTTCTGACTCATCGCAAGGGTGGCAGAAGGGGAAAGTCTGTTAAGACGATCTGAAAGATTTTCCATATATGTTTAGTTTTATTTGTTGTATTCGTTGCTGTTATTTGTTGAAATGCAAGGTATGTCCCATGCGTTCCTTCTTCGTGTGGAGGTAACGCTCGTTGTAGGGATTGGGGGTAATTTCGATGGGTACGTTCTCCACGATTTCAAGACCATAGCCTTCGAGTCCCACACGTTTCACAGGGTTGTTAGTCAGCAGGCGGATTTTGCTGATGCCTATCTCTCGCAGAATCTGGGCACCCACACCATAGTCACGCAGATCGGGGTCGAATCCTAAATGGATGTTGGCATCCACTGTGTCCAGTCCCTGCTCCTGCAACTTGTAGGCGGCAATCTTGTTCATCAGTCCGATGCCTCGTCCCTCCTGAATGAGATAGACCACAGCGCCCTTGCCCTCCTTCTCAATGAGCTGCATGGACTTATGGAGCTGCTCGCCACAGTCGCAACGCTGACTGGCAAAGATGTCGCCAGTAGCACAACTGGAGTGCATTCTCACCAAGACAGGCTCGTCAGGTTTCCATTCGCCCTTGATGAGTGCCACATGCTCCAGACCGTTGCTCTTCTGACGGAAGGGGATGATGCGGAAATGTCCGTATGCTGTAGGCATATCTGCTTCTACGCCTTTCTCCACCAAGCTTTCACGTTGGAGACGGTAAGCGATGAGGTCTTTGATCTGGATGAGTTTCATGTCAAATTCCTTTGCCTTCTCGATGAGTTGGGGCAAACGAGCCATCGTGCCGTCAGGGTTGAGTATTTCGATGAGGGCAGCCGCAGGTTTCAGTCCTGCCAAACGCGCCAAGTCAATCGCAGCCTCCGTATGTCCTGAACGGCGCAACACACCATTGTCCTGAGCATAGAGCGGGTTGATATGTCCTGGACGCCCAAAATCACCAGGCTTCGCCTCTGCATCGGCCAACCACTGAATGGTGGCAGCCCTGTCATGGGCACTGACACCCGTGGTGCATCCCTCCAACTTGTCGATGGTCACTGTGAAAGGTGTGCCCAGCATCGACGTGTTCTCCTCCACCTGATGAGGCAACTCCAGTTCCTTGGCACGAGAGAGGGTGATGGGTGCACAGAGCACACCACGTCCTTCACGCAGCATGAAGTTCACCTTCTCTGGGGTGATCATCTCGGCTGGCGTGATGAAGTCACCTTCGTTCTCACGGTCTTCATCATCCACCACAATGACGAACTTGCCTTGTCGGAAGTCCTCAATGGCCTCTTCTATCTTACTGAACTGTACCATATTTTTCTATTTCTTTTTTGATTTGTTCTGAATACTTGATGACCGCTCTGAGGTCTTTCCTCCTTCGGCGGTAGAAACGGAAGTCACGTGTCTCCATCACAGGATAACCATTCAGCAGTCTGAGCACATGCCGGTCTTTGCTGTTCGACAGCACTTCCACCACATATTCCATGATCAGCATGACGCCTTCCGCCTTCATGTCCTCACGCTTCGAGAAGAAGTAGCGCACGATGTAAGCCATATAGCCGAAGAAGGTCGAACGGGGCAGTGACCCCAGATACTCACGGCTGGTCGTGATGAGCTGTTCCAGCGTCTTGTCCATTTCCACATAGTCAGGATCGTGGATGATGACCTCCTTGCGGGTGATGTTGCGTTTCGGACGGATGCCCAAGAGCTTCTTCCACATACTCACATACATGTCCATATTAAAGACGACTGAGTCGTTATTCGACTTCACTGTGAAGAAGATACCCAAAGGCGCCATTACCAACGTGCTGAGCCACATACCCAACCACACAGGCATTCCTCCCTCACGACTCACTTTCATGGCACCTGTATCAATCATGTAGTAGGCGATGAAGATAATGACCGCCACCACCACAGGGAAGCCCAATCCTCCTTTGCGGATGATGGCACCCAACGGTGCGCCCACAAAGAAGAAAATCAGACATGCCAACGACATCGTGATCTTCTGCCAGAACTGAATCTCGTGCAGACGTATCTGCTTGTCGCCATATTCCATCGCATCTGCCTTGCTATTGGCATCCATCTCCTGAAATCCCGCCTTCTGCAAGGCATCCATCACGATGCGCTGCTTACCCTGCGAATTCGCCTGCGCATACAGGGAGTCAACATTCACGCTCGACTTGGGAACCGTATAGGCTGTCTTCGCCTTGTGTGCCAAGTATCTCTCTTCCTCCTGCACCAAAGGTTTCTTGATGCTGTCTGCCATATTGGCCACCGTCAGCGAGTCATAGTCAGAAATACGCGTCTTATGAGGAATGTTCAAGGCATAGCGCTGCATGCTGGTGTAGAACGTGACACTCAGACTGTCATAGTAGTTCTCCATCGAGTCGATGTCGTGCGTCAACTGCTTCATCGTCTTCGTGCGGGCACTTCCTGCCACATCTTCTTGATCTGCCAAGTTGAAGTTCGTGTCGAAGTCGATGATGAAATGCTTCTCCACAAATGTTTCCCTTCTGTACGGCACATTCCTCGTCTGCAACGCATTGCTGGACAAGTTCTCGAACTGTTCACCCTGATACATGTGCAGCAACAGGTGCATCTTGTCGCTTGTCGTTTCCAGTCGGGCTGAGTCCGCCAGAATGATGTGGGCACGGGTCATGCCATCCTGCATGTTGTAGATGATGACATCATAGAGCATACCCGTATCCTCGTTCTTATGCCTGACGTACAAGTTGATATTCTCAATGCCGTCATAGAACACCCCTTCAGGAATGTCCAATTCGGGCGACTTCATCTTCAGCGAGGTAATCATCTGAAGCAACTTCTGCTGCGCCTCTGGTACAATCTTGTTCTGGAAGTGGAACGAACCCAGCGACATCAACGACACCAGAATGATGAGTGGACGCAACGTGCGGATGAGCGAGATGCCAGCCGCCTTGATGGACAGCAGTTCGAGCCGTTCACCCAAGTTGCCAAACGAGATGAGCGAAGCCAACAGGATGGCCAGCGGCAGCGCCAACGGCACCAACGTCTCAGCAGCATAGAAGAAGAACTCCACATACACATCAAAACTCAATCCCTTGCCGATGAGGTCGTTGATATACTTCCACAGGAACTGCATCATGACGACAAAAAGGCTGATGCAGAACGTGCCTGCAAACAGCGTGAGGAAATTCCCCAAAATGAACATGTCCAGTCGCTTGATCAGTCTCATTACGCGTGCACTTGTGTATGCGTACACTTTAAATCGAGTGCAAAGGTACGATTAAGTGAGCACAATACAAAGGGAAAAACCATTTTTTCACTTTTATTGTCGAACGAAAGTAACTTGGACGTAGTCAACGGTAGTACAAATCGGGGAAAAACCAAATTTCTTCACTCATCTCTTATTCCGAGAGGCATCCTATAGTTCTCCCACGTCAACAAGGCCGTTCATCACGACATACAAGATGATGTCAGCAAGAGAACGGGCATGGAGTTTATCCATGATGTTCTTGCGATGGGTGATCACGGTGGTGAGACTGATGTGTAGAAGGTCGGCAATCTCCTTGTTGATATGTCCCTTGGCCAAGAGTATCGCTACTTCCACCTCACGGGCAGAGAGTCCAGCCCACGCGCTGGGCGATTTTCCATGGGGTCCTTGTCCTTTGACATTCTCCATTTGGGGATGTCCCTTGCGGTGGATGGAAAGGATGGATTTGACCAATGCCTGCTCAGTCTGACACACGTTGAGAGTCGGAACACCAGAAATCTGGAGGTCGCCATTGACCAGCACAATCGTACGTCGTGATGGTTCACGGAAATAGGCTGCATGTTCGAAATAAAGGCGCGATGCCACGAAATAGTGGACAAACTGCCCGTGGTCAGCTGCCATAAGTTCGTCGAAAGAGATGAATATATGCACCTCAGCCACAGGAATGATGTCGGTCAGCAAAGGCTGCAAACCGAGGGCGGCTAAGATGTTGGAATCGACAATGGCTATTTCGAAATGAGGCATAAATTTGAATTTTCGCTGCAAAGGTAGCGAAAAAAAACAAAAACTAAAATCTAAAAACTAAAAAAGTTCTATCTTTGCACCATGTTTACTTCCACACTTCTCAACTGGTTTGCTCTCAACGGGAGGGATTTACCCTGGCGACACACACGTGACCCGTATGCCATCTGGCTCAGCGAAATCATCTTGCAGCAGACGCGCATCCAACAGGGCATGGATTATTGGCTGCGTTTCATGAAGCGGTGGCCAAGAGTGGAAGATTTGGCAGCAGCCACTGAAGATGAAGTGCTGAAGGAATGGCAAGGGCTGGGTTACTATAGCCGTGCCCGCAATTTGCACACAGCAGCTCAGCAAGTGCTGAAACTGGGTGGTTTTCCCACTACATTAGAAGGTCTCCTCTCCCTAAAGGGCGTGGGCGACTATACGGCTGCAGCCATAGGTTCCATCGCTTTCGGATTGCCTGTCGCTGTAGTCGATGGAAATGTCTATCGGGTGTTGGCACGTCATTACGGTATTGACACCCCTATCAACACCACCCAAGGGAAGCACCTCTTCACAGAATTGGCACAATCACTCCTGCCCTCAGATAGGCCAGCAGAGTTCAACCAGGCGATGATGGACTTCGGCGCCATCCAATGCACCCCCACCTCACCCAAGTGTGTCGTCTGTCCCTTGCAAGAGAGCTGCGAAGCCCTCCGCATGGGACGCATTGATGACCTACCCATCAAGGAGAAGAAACTGACTATCAAGACTCGCAACCTCACCTACGTTTATATAAGATGTAAGGGAAAGACAGCCATTCGCAGAAGACCAGCAGGTGACATTTGGCAAGGACTTTGGGAACCGTATAATGCAGGAATTAGACATGAGGAGGTCGGAACCTTTAGTTCAGCGGAACCTATGAGAAACTGCACTTTAGTGTGTAGGAACGTGAAACATGTGCTTACACATCGTATTCTGCTTGCCGATTTTTATCTATTGGAGGCCGACACTTTCCCCACCCTTCCCGATGAATACATTTGGGTGGATGAGAACGACTTAGACCAATATGCCGTCCCTCGTCTGATAGAGATTTTGCTGGAACGGTTGCCACGTTAAAGAGACTGGCAACACACCTTTGTCTGTACAAATCATAACAAATAAGGATTGCAGGGTATGCCCAAAAGCCGTACCTTTGCAGCGAATTTCTGTTCAAATAGGTATTACAGGTAAAAGCAACTTTTAGGAATGAATTTCTTAGGACTGATTATTGCTGTGACGACTTTCCTCGTGATAGGTGTATTTCACCCCATCGTTA
>JAFXVS010000059.1 GCA_017534815.1 Bacteroidaceae bacterium
GAGAGTTTAGAGTTTAGAGCAGGCTGACGCGATGTGCGCAAGCAGACAAACTCCCGCCAAAGCCTCTCTAACCTCTGAACTCCAACCTCACACCCCGCAAGGAACTCTAAACTCTAAACTTTACACTCTAAACTTTACAAGGATCATGAAGAACAAGGAATTCTGGAAGGCCATCATTCAGGTGGTGGTGTCCATCCTCACGGCAGCCCTGACTGCCCTCGGAACCACGAGTTGCATGAAAATGCTCTAAGGTGTGAAACGCACAATGAAGAAGGGAAGGTTGCAATCTGCGACCTCCCCTTTTATTTTCTTTGACTTGGTTTTTTGTCGATTTTGAGCCAAAGCGACCCCTGCGGCACAGAAAAGTACCTGGACGGCGAGAAGGAAAGTCATGTGACACGGACAAAATGTCAGTCGGGAGTGGATTGGCATTAGTTTTGCCTCGAAAGCGGTATTGGATTCTAACATTAAAACAAACTAAATAGCAAAAATATGGCTCAACAAGGTAACATCGGGGTTACGACTGAGAACATCTTCCCCGTCATCAAAAAGTTTCTCTATTCAGATCACGACATCTTTATCCGTGAGATTGTGAGCAACGCTGTGGATGCCACGCAGAAACTCAAGACGCTGGCCAGCAAGGGCGAGCTAAAGGAGGAGGCTGGCGACCTAACGGTGCGTGTGAGCATCGACAAGGACAAGGGCACGCTGACGGTGAGCGACCGAGGCATCGGCATGACCGAGGAGGAAATCGACAAGTACATCAACCAGATTGCCTTCTCGGGTGCGAACGACTTCCTGGACAAGTACAAGGAGGATGCGAATGCCATCATCGGACATTTCGGACTTGGCTTCTACTCTGCCTTCATGGTGAGCAAGAAGGTGGAAATCATCACGAAGAGCTGGCAGGAGGGTTCGAAGGCTGTGAAGTGGTCGTGCGACGGCAGTCCTGAATTCAGTATCGAGGATGCGGAGAAGAAGGATCGTGGTACGGACATCGT
Organism: Bacteroidaceae bacterium; assembly: GCA_017534815.1. Classification (GTDB taxonomy): domain Bacteria; phylum Bacteroidota; class Bacteroidia; order Bacteroidales; family Bacteroidaceae; genus Minthosoma. Next base: position 1,002 of record JAFXVS010000059.1, read on the forward strand.
GATGTACATCGACGATGACTGCAAGGAGTTCTTGGAGAAGTACAAGGTGAGCGAACTGCTGAACAAGTACTGCAAGTTCCTGCCTGTGCCTGTGGCTTTCGGCAAGAAAACGAAATGGGACGACAAGGAGAAGAAGAGTGTGGAGACGGATGAGGATGATGTCATCAACGACACCACCCCACTCTGGACTCGCAAACCCAGCGAACTGAAGGATGAGGACTACAAGGAGTTCTACAAGAAACTCTATCCGATGAGCGACGAACCGCTGTTCTGGATTCACCTGAACGTGGACTATCCTTTCAACCTGACGGGTATCCTGTACTTCCCGAAAGTGAAGTCGAACCTCGACATCCAGAAGAACAAGATTAACTTGTACTGCAATCAAGTGTTCGTGACTGACAATGTGGAGGGCATCGTTCCTGACTTTATGACACTCCTGCATGGTGTGATTGACTCGCCAGACATTCCGCTGAACGTGAGCCGCAGCTACCTGCAGAGCGACTCGAACGTGAAGAAGATTTCGTCGTACATCTCGAAGAAGGTGAGCGACAGGTTGTCTTCCATCTTCAAGAACGACCGCAAGCAGTTTGAGGAGAAGTGGGATGACATCAAGATCTTCATCAACTACGGAATGCTCTCTGAGAGTGACTTCTATGACAAGGCCAAGGCGTTTGCCCTGCTGAAGGACACGGAGGGCAAGATGTACACCTTCGAGGAATATCAGACGCTCATCAAGGGTGAGCAGACCGACAAGGACGGCAACCTCGTTTACCTCTATGCCAACAACAAGGATGACCAGTACAGCTACATCGACGCTGCCAACGGGAAAGGCTACAACGTGCTGCTGATGGATGGTCAGCTTGACCCAGCCATGTGCAACCTCTATGAGGAGAAGTTCACCTTGAACGACGAGAAGAAGGAAGGCCGTTGCAGATTCACCCGTGTGGATAGCGACGTGGTGGACAAGCTCATCGTGAAGAGCGACGAGAAGAAGGAGGAACTGCCTGAGGATGACAAGAAGGCGCTGACCGAGACCTTCAAGAATGCGCTGCCCAAGATTGACAAGATTGAGTTCAACGTGGAGCCACAGGCTCTGGGCGAAACGGCTGCTCCTGTCATCATGACGCAGAGCGAGTACATGCGTCGTATGAAGGACATGTCACGTCTGCAACCAGGTATGGCGTTCTATGGCGATATGCCTACGATGCTCAACCTCGTGCTTAACACTGACCATCCGCTCATCAAGGCTAACATCAAGGATGCCAAGACGGAGGTGGTGAGCCAGCTGATTGACTTGGCTCTGTTGCAGAACGGCTTGCTGAGAGGCGAGGCTCTGAACAAGTTCGTGAAGAGAAGCATCGAGCTGATCTAAAAGCTCAATGCGCTAAACAAAAGAAGGCTCTTAGCAAATCGCTGAGAGCCTTTTTATATTAAATATGTGTTGAATGTTTATTTCTTCTCTTCCTTCTTCGGAGACTCCTTGCTGTAACGCTTGTTGAGTGCCTTGACCACCTCGTCAGTCACGTCGTAAGCCTCGTTGGCATAGAGCACATTGTCAATGCCTGATGATTTGCAGAGGATGAAGTCGTAGCCCTTCTCCTTGGCATAGGACTTGGTGAAGTTCTGGATGGTATCGGTCAATGCCTGGAACTCCTTCTGGTATTCCTCCTGCAAGGAATTGCTCAGACGGTTCTGAAGTGCCTCGAGATCCTGCTGGAGTTTGGCAAGACGCGCCTGTTCAGCCTCAAACTGCTGCTGTGTGAACTGGTTGCTCTGATACTTACGGTTGAACTCCTGCATCTGAGCCGCGAAACTCTTGCCTTTAGCATTGATGGTGGATTCGGCATTGGCACGCTTCTTGGTGAATTCCTCTTCAAGGTCCTTGCACTTCTGATACTGTGAAGTGAGCGTATCAATCTGCACAAAAGCAATCTTATAACTCTGCCCACCCTTGTTCTGAGCCTTTACTGGTGCTGCGTCTTTTTCAGGTTCGTTGTTGCTGGGTTGGGTGCATGATGCGACAGTAGCAGCTGCTGCCACCATCAAAAGTCCACCGAGGACAAATGTAGTAATTTTCTTCATATTGTTTGATTAGTGATGTTCTACCTCTTTTACTGCATACGGCGATGTGTGTCGCATGGCGAAATCTTGACTTTGCACACAGGTGATGCCTCTCTCACGCATAGCCTTCGACTGGCTGACATGTGTCTTCACAAAGCGCCCGTTCTTTTTCAACAGGATGCGGACGCTAAGCAAAAGCACGGCCACACCAATTATGATGACACTAAAGATGATTACTTTCAGCATGATTTTTTGTTATTTTGCGCAGATTGCACTACCTTTGCAGTCAAAATCGTTTGCAAAGATAGGAGTTAAAAAGTTTGCCCACACATCTTTGGGTGGTTTTTTAACCTTATTTATGATAAAATACGCGGTTGACAACTCAAACCCATTCTTTTATGGACAAAAAAAGACAGAACACCTATCCCAAAGGGCATTTTCCAGTCCGCATCAGCATTGATGCCAGCAAGGCAAAGGGGGATGCCATCGGATTGCTCCGCACCTTCATTCAGAAGGCGGCAGAGAAGTACCCTTTAGCCCTTGTGGAAGAAGCGTCAGGCGACACCACCCAAGCCCAAGCTGTTATTTCTGTCCCCTTTCCTCATCGTGAAGACATCCGCATTGATTTCAACATTTTTGCCAGCGAGATGGAGGATAAGGAGGGATTGGGGCTGTACTTTCACATGGAAAGTGCCTTTGAATAGCAAACTTATTTTTTCAGCCGCTTCACAGGGAAGGTGAAGTAGGTGTTTGGATAAGGTTCGTCCTTCAGCGTGAAGTGCCACCACTCTGTATCGACGGGTTTGAAGCCGTGACGCATCATCGCCGTACGAAGCACCATGCGGTTGTAGAACTGCACGGAGGTAATGGAACGGTCGGCAGGACTCTTGTGATTGTCGGCAGTAAAGTCGAGGTTGTCTGGATTTCCGCAGAAGTCAGGATGGCTCTCAGGACCAAACCAGTCGAAGGTGCCGCCCATGTCAAGTTCCTTCTCTGTCTTCATGTCGAAAAGGGTCAAATCGACCGTCGAACCACGAGTGTGTCCGCTCCGCTCAGCAATGTATCCCTGTGGGAAGAGGACGTGTTTGTCGAGGTCGGGATAGAAGTAAGACTTCATCAGCGTGTCGTTGACAGCAGCGCCCCAACGCATGAAGTGGTCAACAGCGCATTGTGGACGGTAGGCGTCGTAGATTTTCAGCCGATAACCGTGTGCCTTCAGGTCGTCGCTCACAGCACGTAGGCTGTCAGCAGCACGACGGGTGAGCAATGCCGTAGGCTCTTCGTAGCCATCAACGCGGGTACCAATGAAGTTATAAGTGCTGTAATAGCGGATTTCGAGGATGGCATCAGGCACGGCATCCGTCAAATTGACGAAGCCCTCGGATGATTCAGGCGACACGAATGGTACAGGAGCCGCATTCCCTTTCATCTTCTCATATTCTTTCTTCGCTGCCGCCATCAGTTTCTGGAAATCGTCATCGTTGTGAAGACGTGCCAAGGTGTAAGCAGCAGCCAAACGCCCTGCCTGCACATCGCTGGCAAAGTGGAAACCAAGGATAGTGCGGCTGCGTCCATATTCATAGCCACGAGTCAGAAGGGCATCCTGGCAATTCGGCATCACCTCCACCAGCGCAAGGGCAATGCCCCATCCCAAAATGGAATGTGCCGACGGGTAGCTGGACGAAGCGGCGTAATGCTCATTCAGTTCGGGCATGGCGGAACTCTCGCCCAATCTGGCAAAGGGACGTGTACGGAAACTCGTCGATTTCACCTGCGTGGCTGTATTGCAAAGTTCTTCGAAGGTCTTCTTCACCAATGCGGCAATAGCGGGTGTCTCCGTCTCGCCTAACTTTAGACCCGCACAGGGCGTATAGCATTCGAGGAAATCCAGGGTCTCGCAAGCAGCATCCTTCACTGCCTGCTTACCACGGCTCGTTCCACGTTCGGCCTTTGCTTGCCAGTAGTAAACCACATCTCCATAGTAACGTCTGGAAGCCGAATCAACAGGAGCATCCAACACCTTCTCACCTTTGGGATAACCCACCTCTATCTTCTTGGACTTGATGCCCTTGATGCGACGGTACTCAGCACGCGCCTCTTCCAAATCTTCCTGATATTCGGGCACAGAGTGCATCCTTGCAACAGCTGCCGATGCTGCCAGACGACCTGCATCAACATCGCTCTGCCAATGCGCACCCACGATGATGCGGCTCTGTCCGTATTCAAAACCTCTACGCAAGATGGTGTCCTGATATTCAGGTGCCACCTCCGCCATTGCCAGCGCCGAACTCCATCCAAAAGCCGTATGTCCAGAGGGATAGGAACCGTTGCGGCGCAGGTCGCTCTCGTTGTCGAACTGGCTCGACACATGTTCATTCAGACGGGCAAAAGGACGCACTCGCATATAACGGCGCTTCGCCATGCTCGTAGCGCGATTACCAGTCTCCCCCACCCGCTTGATAAATCGATAGATGGCAGGTGTCGCTTCCTTGCTGATGGTCATATCCATCGCCTCGCTGAAAATTGTCGCCATACGGTCGGCACCATAAAGTGACTCCCAACTCGCCTGCTGACCACGTGGCGTGTTGCGGATAGACTTTCCCCAAAGAAACTGCTGGAAGTCATCAGCGAAGAGCACACTGGACGTGTCGGGTGGAACGGGCAGATAGATGCACGGATTGGGCAACTGGAATATATTGAAATAGGGCGAGTCACTCTTCTCGTTCTTCGCCTCCTTCTTTGTATTCGTCTGAGCCTTTGTAGTGGTCTGAGCCCCCACGCTCACGGTGCCGCAGAAGAAAAGGATGGCGGCAAGCATCCAAAGTGAATTTTTTCTCATTATTATATATAATCTAATTTGGGTGCAAAAGTAGGAAAAAGTTGGGAGATGACCAAATGTTTGCCCATCAATAGAACATCTTTCCTTTCAAAGTATTCCCTATAGAATTATTTTCCATTATACAGCCTTTTGCTTGGACAGGTTTTCTAAACCCCGTAACTTTGCACCGTCAAAACAAAGAAATAAACTATCAACTTCAAAAACATTACACAACTATGGCTAAAAAACTTCACATCGAAACACTGGCACTTCACGTAGGTCAGGAGACCGCAGACCCCGCAACCGATTCACGTGCCGTTCCAATTTATCAGACCACTTCTTACGTGTTCCACAACTCGCAGCACGCAGCAGACCGTTTCGGCCTTCGCGATGCAGGCAACATCTACGGACGTTTGACCAACACGACCCAAAGCGTATTTGAAGAACGTGTCGCTGCCCTCGAAGGCGGTGTGGCAGGACTTGCTGTCGCATCTGGCGCCGCTGCCATCACATACGCACTCCAGAACATAGCCCAGAACGGTGACCACATCGTGGCAGCCGACAACCTCTACGGCGGTTCCTACAATCTCATCACACATACGCTCAGCACGCAGGGTGTATCGAACACCATCATCAACGTGAACGACCTTCAGGCACTTGAGGCAGCCATCCGTCCCAACACCAAGGCCATCTATGTAGAGACCTTCGGCAACCCCAACAGCGACGTGACCAACCTCGACGCCATCGCTGAAATTGCACACAAACACCATATTGTCCTCATCGTAGACAACACCTTCGCGCCTATCATCTTCCGTCCCATCGAGCACGGAGCAGACGTGGTGGTTCACTCTGCTACGAAGTTCATCGGCGGACACGGTTCATCCCTTGGTGGCGTGATTATTGATGCCGGCACTTTCGACTGGAAGGCCAACGCTGACAAGTATCCCACCATCGCCAAGCCAGACCCATCCTATCACGGTGCCGTCTTCGCTGATGTGGCAGGTCCAGCAGCCTTCGTCACCCGCATCCGTGCCGTCATCCTGCGCGACACTGGCGCCACCATCTCGCCCTTCAACGCATGGATTCTCCTGCAGGGCGTCGAGTCTTTGCCACTCCGCATCGAGCGTCACAGCTACAACGCACAAAAGGTGGTCGAGTTCCTGAACCAGCACCCCAAGGTGAAGAGCGTAAGCCATCCACTCCTGCCCTCTCATCCTGATCACGATCTCTACACGAAGTACTTCCCCAACGGCGGCGGCAGCATCTTCACCTTCGAGATTAATGGCACGCAGGAAGACGCATGGAAGTTTATTGACTCCCTCCAGATTTTCTCCCTTCTCGCCAACGTGGCCGACGTCAAGTCGCTTGTGATTCACCCCTACACCACAACACATTCACAACTATCACCAGAAGAATTGGCTGAGCAGCACATCACCCCATCAACCGTGCGACTCTCCATCGGTGTAGAACATATTGACGATATCATCGCCGATTTATCACAGGCTTTTGATGCCATCTAAAATATAATTCGTAACTTTGCATCATCAAACAACAAAAAACTTCATACAACTATGGCTAAAATTGCAAAACAACTGACAGAACTCGTGGGCAACACCCCACTGCTGCAACTCAACGCTTACTCCGCTAAGGAGAATCTTCAGACAAACATCATTGCCAAACTGGAGTATTTCAACCCTGCTGGCTCTGTGAAAGACCGCATCGCCCTCGCCATGATTGAGGATGCCGAGAAGCGTGGTGTCATCAAGCCAGGTGCCACCATCATCGAGCCAACCTCTGGCAACACAGGTGTGGGACTCGCCTTCGTCAGCGCTGTGAAAGGTTACAAACTCATCCTCACAATGCCCGAAACCATGAGCATCGAGCGCCGCAACCTCGTCAAGGCATACGGAGCTACCGTCGTGCTCACCCCTGGTTCGGCAGGCATGAAGGGCGCTATTGCAAAGGCTGAAGAATTGCGTGACAACACCCCTGGCTCCATCATCCTCCAACAGTTTGAGAACCCTGCCAATCCTGCTACCCACTACGCTACCACTGCCGAGGAAATCTGGCGCGACACAGATGGAAAGATTGACATCTTCGTAGCAGGTGTCGGCACAGGCGGTACCGTGAGCGGCATCGGCAAGCGCCTCAAGGAACTCAACCCCAACATCAAGATTGTGGCAGTCGAACCTGAAACCTCTGCCGTGCTCAGCGGCGAAGCCCCAGGTGCCCACAAGATTCAAGGTATCGGTGCAGGCTTCATCCCCAAGACCTTCGACCGCAACGCTGTCGATGAAATCTTCAAGGCTCCCAACGACGCAGCCATCCTCACCAGCCGCAAGGTAGCCGCTGCAGAAGGACTTCTCGTCGGCATCTCCTCTGGAGCATCCGCCTACGCAGCCACCCAACTGGCCAAAGACCCCGCCAACAAGGACAAGGTCATTGTAGCACTCCTGCCCGACACAGGCGAGCGTTACCTCTCCACTGTCCTCTATGACTTCGAGAACTATCCTTTGTAAGTGAAACAGAAAAGAGCCATCATCATTGGTGCCACATCAGGTATCGGACTGGAAATGGTCAAGGTGCTGACTGCACAAGGTTGGCAGGTTGGCATAGCTGGACGACGGCAAGAAAGATTACAACAAATTCAGAGCAAGAACCTCGACGTGGTAGCGACTGAGTGCATCGACATCAATAAGGTGGATGCACCCAGTCGTCTCCTTACGCTCATCGGCAAAACGGGGGGAATGGATCTCTATTTCCATAGTGCCGGCATTGGTTATCAGAATCCTACCCTTGACATCGACAAGGAAATGGCAACGGTGGCAACGAATGTAGTGGGCTTCACACAGATGGTTGATACCGCCTTCCACTATTTTGAGGAACATCCTGAGCAGGAAGGACATCTCGCTGTCATCAGCAGCATTGCTGGCACACGTGGATTGGGCGTTGCTCCATCCTATTCTGCCACCAAGCGCTACAACAATCACTACCTCGAGTGCCTGACCCAACTCTGCCATATCCGAGGCATCCACCACATCCACCTTCACGACATTCGTCCTGGATTTGTGCGCACACCGCTCTTGGCAGATGGTCACCACTATCCATTCCAGCTCGACCCTCATCGCGTCGCCCTCTCCATAGCCAAAGGCATACGCCACAACCGTTCCATCATCACCATCGACTGGCGCTACCGCCTTCTCGTCTTCTTCTGGCAACTCATCCCCCGGTGGTTGTGGGTGAGAATGAAAGTTACTACTTGATGATGAGCTTGTCGCTTCCTGCGGCCTTGAAACTCATGTCGAGCCCCTTGACGGAATGGGTCAAGGCACCAAAGGAAATAAAATCGACACCAGCCTTGGCATAAGGAATCATCGTGTCGAAAGTGATGCCACCAGAGGATTCTGTTTCGGCACGACCAGCTACGAGCTTGACTGCCTTCTCAGTATCCTCAGGAGTGAAATTGTCGAACATGATACGGTCGCAACCTTCAGCAAGAGCTTCTTCGAGTTCCTTCCAGTTGCGCACTTCGCACTCAATCTTCAAGTCTTTGTTGTGATCCTTGCAATATTGCTTGGCACGACTGATGGCATTGTGAACGCCTCCGCAGAAGTCGATATGGTTGTCCTTGAGGAGAATCATATCGAAGAGACCAATGCGGTGATTCATACCCCCACCTATCTTCACAGCTTCCTTCTCCAGCATACGCATACCAGGAGTAGTCTTGCGGGTATCGAGCACACGGGTCTTGGTGCCAGCATCGATAAGCGCCTGCTGATACTTATGGGTCATAGTAGCGATACCACTCATGCGCTGAAGGATGTTGAGCATCAGTCGTTCGGTCTGTAGGAGACTCTGCTCCTTGCCCTTCACGGACATGACGATATCGCCAGGCTTAACATGGGCTCCGTCCTGAATATACACTTCCACTTCCATCGTAGGATCGAAGCGGCGGAACACTTCCTTGGCTATCTCCACACCAGCGAAGATACCTTCCTCTTTGATGAGGAGTTTGCTCTCGCCGTAAGCATCGGCAGGAATGCAACAGAGCGTGGTGTGGTCACCGTCGCCAATGTCTTCAGCAAAAGCGAGGTCGATGAGTCTGTCATTGAGTTCTTCTACACTTAACATGAAAGTTTAGAGTTTAAGGGTTAGAGTTGAGAGTAACACTACTTTCTACGCTTAATGTAGTCAGACGGCTTCTTGGAATTCTCAAAATACCATGCGAGACCAATCTTCAAGCCGGCCTTGGTGTATTCTGAGAAGTTGTTGGTGGAGATGTCGCAATAGAGCGATGGCTCGATAGTGAGGTGACGGTTGAGGAAGAAGCAGTAGCCGAGTTCGGGCGTAACCATCAGATCATTGTAGTTTGGTGCACCATGCACATACTTGGCACCAGCCTGAAGGAAGAGTCCGTTCTGCTCAATGAGGTAACGGCACTTCATCCCAGCGTAGAGCGTCTGCAAATCTTTGTGGCGATAGTCGAAGCCCATGTCGGCAATGAGCATCCAGCCTTCTTCAAACAGATAGCCCCCGTTCAAACCAAAGTTGAGACCCACTTTCTCGTTCTTGTTGTAGGAAAGACCTGCCGCATTGGTAGTGGCTGCCAGATAGTACTTACCTTTTTCAAACTGTGCGAATGCACTGCCCACACCAATGAGGGCAAAGAGGAGAGTAAAAACGATTTTCTTCATAATGAGTATTATTTGTTTTGATATTGTTCCTTTCTATAAAGTGCCCACATCAAGGCGCCGCAGATGGCAAAGTAGCCAAGGATGTGTGGCAGGTAGGTGAGCCAAGTGTTCCACGTGACGCCGTTGTAGATATAGAATCCAAGTCCAGCGACAAAGAACGCTATGGGTTGCCAAATGTATCGCTTCATCGTACGTACTGCTTTCTTGCCCAAAGAATAAACCACACCAGCACGCCCAGGGTGATGAGACCGCCCAAGAGATAGGCGACGAAGTGGTGAAGCTGGAAGCCTTCAGGAGCGATGAGTATATAGGTGGTGCATACGATGGTCATCCAAAGGGCAGGCACCAACGACACGAGGAAGGCGTATTTCTTCGTGCCTTCTGCCGCACTGCGCTTGGTCAGCCAAACCGTGATAGCCCACAGGGTAAAAACGGCGAGACTCTGATTGAACCAGGCGAAGTAACGCCACAGCACATCGAAGTTGATGAACATGAGCACACCGCTAATTACGAAGATGGGCACAGACAGAATCAGACGCTTGTAAATCTTGTCCTGCTTATATCTCATGAAGTCAGCAGCAATCAGTCGGGCACTACGCAAAGCCGTGTCGCCACTGGTGATGGGAGCTGCCACAACACCCAAGATGGCCAGCACTGCTCCTGCTTTGCCAAGCCATGTGGAGCAAAGAACATTGACCAGCACAGCGGGGTTGGGATTGCCAGTTCCACCGTTGGTCATCAGTGCCCAAAGCTTCGCATAAGGAGCCTCATCGCCAGTCATGCCATATTTCGTCACATCGAATGAGTTAGCAAACTTGATGGCGGCAGCAGCCCAGATCAGCGCCACCAGACCTTCAGTGATCATGGCACCGTAGAAGATGGGACGTCCATACCTCTCGTTCTTCAAGCAACGTGCCATCATCGGACTCTGAGTGGCATGAAAACCGCTCACGGCACCGCAGGCGATGGTGATGCACAAGCCTGGGAAAATCGGCATGGTGCTGGTAGGATGATGATTGCTGAATGCCTCAGTGATTTCAGGCATGTCACCCGCATTGGCAAAGATGCCATACACCAAACCCACAGCCATCAGAAGGAGGGCAATGCCAAAAAGAGGATAGATGCGTCCAATCAGTTTATCGATAGGTAATAAAGTGGCCAGCAGATAATAGATGAAGATGAGGATGACCCAGAAGAGATTCTGTCCCAGCACGCTCTCGCCACCAATCATGTTGGCGAGCAAACCGGCAGGGGTGGTCACGAACACAGCGCCCACCAGAATCATCAGCACGAGCGACATGATGCGAAGGGCAAAACGCGCCGTCGTACCCAGTTCATCGCCCACAATCTCTGGAAGACTGGCACCGTTCTTGCGCAGACTGATCATGCCCGACATGTAGTCGTGTACAGCTCCACCCAAGACGCATCCCAAGACAATCCACAGATAGGCAGCAGGACCAAACAGAATGCCCTGGATGGCACCAAAGATAGGGCCTGTACCTGCGATGTTCAGAAATTGGATAAGGAAAACCTTCCAAGTGGGCATCGGGATATAATCAACGCCATCTCTTGAAGTATAGCAGGGGGTGTGACGCGTAGGGTCGGCACCAAATACCTTATTGACAAATGCTCCATAGAGAAGATAACCCAAAACAAGGAGCAATAGAGAAACAATAAAAGTAACCATTTTAGTTTTTATTCTAACAAATGTTCGGCAAAAGTAAGGAAAATTCCGTACCTTTGCAAAAAATTTAATGTTAATAATGACTAATCCACATAAAGCACTCCTTTTATGGGCGTTTTTGAGCCTCATGGCTGCCACTCTCAAGGCACAGAACAACACTTCCGCACGTGCTGAACATCTCTACGAAAAAGAACATCCGCTGCGCGAAACCCGCGCTGTCTGGCTCACCACCATCGGAGGTCTTGACTGGCCACGCATCCAAGCTGTCGATGCTTCCAGCCGAGAACGTCAGAAGCAGGAACTCATCCGCATCCTCGACAACTACCAGCGTGCCAACATCAACACCGTCATCTTCCAGACGCGTGTCCGTGCCGCCCTGCTCTATCCCTCGAAGATCGAGCCTTGGGAATTGAGTCTCACGGGCACAGCAGGCAAGTCGCCCGGCTACGACCCCCTAGCTTTCTGCATCGAAGAGTGCCACAAGCGCGGTATGGAACTGCATGCATGGGTGGTGTGCATCCCCATCGGCACCACTGACCGTCAGGCGAAATACGGAGCCGCGTCGCTCGTCAGGAAGCATCCTGAGCTGGTGAAGACAGCCAAGGGCGGCGAGATGTTCATGATTCCTGCCAAGCCTGAGACCGCTGACTACATCGCCAGCATCTGCAAGGAGATTGTCGAGAACTACGACGTCGATGGCATCTCCCTCGACTACATCCGTTACCCCGAATCCACATTCGCCTACTCCGACGAGAACCTCTATCCGCGTTCGTCCAGCCTGTCGAAGGCCGATTGGAAGCGCGAGAACATCACCCGCATCGTCCGCAGGGTTCACGACGTGGTGAAGCCCATCAAGCCTTGGGTCAAACTCAGCAGTTCGCCCATCGGCAAGTACAGGGACACGAGCCGATACAGCGCTGGCGGATGGAACGCCTATAACGCCGTGTGGCAAGATCCCGTCGCCTGGTTGAAGGAAGACCTGCAGGACATGCTCTTCCCCATGATGTACTTCACGGGCAACAACTACTACCCCTTCCTCTACCAGTGGGCCGAGAATGCCCACGGACATCCCATCGTGCCCGGACTTGGCATCTACTTCCTCGACCCTCGCGAGGGACGCTGGACGCTGAACGAGGTCAGAGCCGAGATGCACACCGCCCGCAATAGCGGCATCGGCGGCATCGCCTTCTATCGTGGCGAGTTCCTCACCAAGAACTGCAAAGGCATCTACGACACCGCCTGCAACGAGTTCTTCCCCTATCCAGCCCTCACGGCCCGCATGACCTGGATGGGCGACACCATCGCACCCCAAGCCCCCACCTCCATCAAGTATGCCGAAGGAGCCCTCCATTGGAGAGAATCCCAATCCGTCCAAACAGCCCCTTCCGCCCAATCTGCCCATTCCCCCCATATATTATATAATGTATATGGCTCCAACCTCTACCCCGTTGACATCACCAAGGCAGAGAACCTCCTCGCCGCCCGCGTCCAAGACACCCACTGGACCCTCAACGCCCGTGCCCAGAAGGTTCGCTACTACGCCGTCACAGCCATCGACCGCTTGGGCAATGAGAGCCCTGCCGCACAGGAGGAGAAGCCTGTTGTGGAATTGCCCAAGCACATCAACGTGCCCCAACTCATCAACCCCAAGGTGACGAGCTCCAAGACGTCCACCAAGGGAAAGAAGGCCAAGAAGAAGAGATAAAACTGCGGATTCTGCCGGATGACACCCAACACACTTCCCTCCCTGTTCAACCCCTCCAACGACATGGCGCTGGCGGCCAATGTGCGCCAGTACCTGCCCCCCAAACGCATCCAGCAGATGGAGGCGGACTTGGCAGACCTTGCCCAAGTCTGGGACGGCACCCTGTTCGCCGGACCCTGGGGATGGAGCCTCGCCACCAAGCAGCGCTACCGCCGCATGGGCATAGCCGACGACCTCCTGCCCTCCGATGAGTGGATAGCAGAGCTCCGGAGATTGTCGTCGAGAGAATTTGCCTGCCGATACATCCGTCAGCTGCTCGACGAGCTGAACGACACGAGGCTTCTGGGACATGAAATGCGGTGGTGCGAGCGCCTCGATCCCACCCTCCTTTCCTCCTTCCCGCTCATCTTCAAACTTCCCTGGTCATCCTCAGGCCGCGGCGTGATGGTAGCGCAGACCCCCTCCCAACTCTCCAGGCTCAGCGCCCAGCTTTCCGCCCCCACCGGCTTCCTCATCGACCGGTTCCACACCGGCAAAGTGCTCGACTTCGCCATGGAGTTCTTCATCCACCCCGACGCCACCGTCCAGTTCCTCGGCTACTCCGTCTTCCAGGCCTCCCAACGCGGCGCCTACGGATTCAATTATGTCGAGAGCCAGGACGAGCTCCTGCGCCGAATCATCGGGGATCGAGATGGGGATGACGGGCAATTCAGGCAGACAGAAGAACTGCTCGACCGACTCATCGCCTACCACCAGGAGCATCTCGCCCAAACCGCCTATCGCGGCCCCCTCGGCATAGACATGCTCATGACCGCCGACGGACGCATCCATCCCTGTCTCGAGATAAACTTCCGCATGAACATGGGCATCCTCGCCCTCCTGCTCCACGACCGCCACGGTTCCCACGCCACGCTCCAGCTCACCCCTCCCCGTCCCAACGGTTTCGCAGCATCGGTGGAGGATGGGAAACTGCTCATCACCTACTGACACATTCATCCACCGCCAAGTTCCTGACATGGGAAATACAACATTCCATGACAGAAAAATTCTCCTCAGTAAAAAACATCAAATCTACATAGTCTGACACTCCACCTCTACATGGAGTGATAATCTACATGCACTTAGAGCGGTATTCTACATGCACATAGAGCGGCACTCTACATGCACTTAGAGTGGCACTCTACATGCATGTAAATTTTTGCCCTATCTCTACCCACTATGTCACTCTATACCTATCTTCCTTATTATGAAATGGTTAGACACTATAATAAGGTAAGTCTATGAACACTCTCATGCCACCTCCTGAAAGTGCATCAAAAAAGGGCGCAAAACCGCCTCATAGAAGGCTCAACCGCCGTAGATAAAAAATCTGGCATTTGATGGTTTTGTCAGTAAATCATACGAATCTGCACGAATATATTTGGTAGTTTCCTCAGATAGTCGTAACTTTGCACACGAAATGATATATCCAGACACATACGAAGAGAAGATCGGGTTCGACCAGGTGAGGAGTCGGCTCACGGCACTGTGCCTCTGTCCGCTGGGCGAGGGGATGGTTCGTGAAATGACATTTTCCACCAATTTCGACGACATCCGCCGGCAGGTGAAGCAGACGATAGAGATGGTGCGCATCGTCGGCGGCGAGGGATTCCCCGACCAGAACTTCTTCGACGTCCGCCCGTCGCTGAAACGCATCCGCATCCAGAACACGAGCCTCGACGTGGAGGAACTCTTCTGCCTGCAACGCTCGCTCCTGACCATATATAATGTTGTGACATTCCTGCATCGGTGTCAAGATGGAGAACCAGCCCACGCGCTGGGCGAAAGGCTCCATGCGGCGAGCGAGAAAGAGAGCATCCCCCTCTATCCATATTTATACGGGCTGACGGCTGAGGTGAAGACATATCCCCAGTTTGTGAAGCGCATCGACCAGATTCTGGACAAGTTCGGACACGTGAAGGACACGGCATCACCAGGACTGCTGCAAATCCGTCAGGAACTGGCATCGACGGCGGGAAGCGTGTCACGAGCACTGCAGAACATCCTCCGCTCGGCTAAGGGCGAAGGGCTCATCGACAAGGACGTATCCCCCACCCTGCGCGACGGACGACTGGTCATCCCCGTGGCTCCGGCCATGAAGAGAAAAATCCGCGGCATCGTGCATGACGAGTCAGACACGGGACGGACGGTCTTCATCGAACCGGCCGAGGTGGTGGAGGCGAACAACCGCATCCGCGAGCTGGAGAGTGAGGAGCGGAAGGAAATCAACCGCATCCTGATGGAGTTCACGGAGACGGTACGTCCGGAGGTGGAGGACATGCTCCAGAGCTACGAGTTTCTGGCACAGATCGACTTCATCCGCGCCAAGGCGAAATGGGCCATCATCACGAAGAGCACAGAGCCGAGGATGGAGAACAAGCAGGTGATGGACTGGGCCATCGCGGTGCATCCGCTCTTGCAACTGAAATTCGATACATATAATATAGAACATCGGGATGAGGAGCCGCGCAAGGTGGTTCCATTAGATATCACCCTGACGCAGAAACAGCGCATCCTGCTCATCTCAGGACCGAACGCCGGCGGCAAGTCGGTATGCCTGAAGACGGTGGGTCTGTTGCAGTACATGTTCCAGTGCGGCATGCCCGTGCCTGTGGCGCAGAGCAGCATCTTCGGCATCTTCAGAAGCATCTTCATCGACATCGGCGACGAGCAGAGTCTGGAGAACGACCTCTCGACCTACTCGTCACATCTGCTGAACATGAAGCTGATGATGAAGCACTGCGACGGAAAGAGCCTCATCCTCATCGACGAGTTCGGCGGAGGCACTGAACCCCAAATCGGCGGGGCGATGGCAGAGGCGATGCTGAAGGTCTTCAACAAGAAACGGGCATTCGGCGTCATCACCACCCACTACCAGAACCTGAAGCACTACGCCCAGGAGACCGAAGGCATCGTGAACGGCGCCATGCTCTACGACCGCCAGCTGATGCAACCGTTCTTCCGCCTCTCCATAGGTAACCCCGGCAGCTCATTCGCCATCGAGATAGCCCGGAAGACAGGCATCCCCGAGGAGGTCATCAAGGATGCCAGCGACATCGTCGGCAAGGACTACATCAACTCAGACAAATATCTGCAGGACATCGTCCGCGACAAACGCTATTGGGAGCAGAAACGCCAGAGCATCCATCAGCATGAAAAGCAGATGGAGCAGACCATCCAACGCTATGAGGAGGACATCCAACGTCTGCACGACGAGCGCAAAACCATCATCGCCCATGCCAAGGAGGAGGCCGAACAGATGCTCCGAGAGTCGAACGCCAAGATTGAGCAGACCATCAAGGAGATCAAGGAAGCCCAAGCCGAGAAGGAGCGCACCCGAATGATCCGCCAAGACCTCGCCGACTTCAAACAGGACATCCGCGAGATTGACCCAGACATCGCCGACGAGAAAATCCGAAGGCAGATGGAGAAGCTGGTGGCACGTCGGAAGAGAAAGGAAGAGAAGAAGGGAATGGAGAAATCAGCAAGTCCGAAACAAGCCACCGGCGAACCGACCCATGAGGAAACCCGCCCGCTCCAAGCCAACGACTACGTGAGGATGAAGGGTCAAACGACCATCGGCCAAATCCAGAAGATCAACGGCAACGAGGCCACAGTCATCTTCGGCCACATCACCACAAACGTGAAGCTCAACCGCCTCGAACCCGCCGAAGCTCCCAAGAAGGAAAAGAACGTCGCCGCCACCTTCGTCAGCGTCCAGACCCGCAACGAAATCCGCGACACCACCCTCAACTTCAAGGAGCAGCTCGACGTGCGCGGCATGCGCGGCGACGAAGCCATCCAAGCCGTCACCTACTTCATCGACGATGCTCTGGTCGCCCGAGCCTCCCGCGTGAAAATCCTGCACGGAACCGGCACCGGTGCCCTCAAGACCGTCATCCGACAATACCTCAACACCATGCCCCCCGTCGCCGACTTCTACGACGAGGACATCCGCTTCGGAGGAGCAGGCATCACCATCGTCGAACTCGTCTAATCAGCCCATGCGCTGCACGAATGGCATCAGACTATACACATTATTACATATAAGAAAAGATACGAATAATACCCTATTGAAGAAGAAAGATATGAAGAAACTCATCACATTGATAATCGCATGTGCCGCCCTCACCGCCCATGCTCAGACCACCGACAGCACCGCCGTGCCGGCTCCCCCAACCTATCCCGACATCATCCCCATCTCCTCCAACGAGGAACTGAGCAATGACGTCATGCACCTCCGCTTTAGCAAGGCCGATGCAGCCGCCAAGAAACTCATCGCTGCCGCCAAGCGCAAACGGCAATCAACCACCGATTTCGACCAGGTCGTCAGCC
>JAFXVS010000060.1 GCA_017534815.1 Bacteroidaceae bacterium
CCTCGCTAAACTGACACAACAATGGAAACAATAGCATTATACGATAACGAAAACATGATGCACAATAACGTGCAGACCATGACGTCGCTCGAGATTGCCGAGCTGACAGGTAAACAACATTTTCACGTCATGGAAGCCATTCGCAAGATGGAGCCAGCGTGGAAGAAAGTATGTAAATCGAATTTTCGATTGACATCCAGAACCATCGTTCAGCCTAACGGCGGAACACGCGAGGTGCCCTGCTATGTGCTCACCAAGACCGAGTGCCTGTACATCGCCACGAAGTTCAACGACGAGGCTCGTGCGAAACTGGTGTTGCGCTGGCAGCAGTTGGAACTCGCGGAGTTGGAACGCCGACAGCAGCTCTGCCTGCCCAGTCCGCAGAAGATTCTGGCGCTGGCTGACGAGATCATCGGTGAGGGGCTGCGCATGTTGAACGAATCAGCGGAGGACACGCTGACAGCGACGCAGGTGGCGAAGACGTTCAACATGACGGTGTGGGACTTCAATGCCGTGCTGACCTCATTAGGAGGGAGGACATCAGGAAGGGGTATAAGTTGGCGTTTGAGAGGTGAGAAGTAAGATGGGAAGAGGGAAGAGGTGAGAGTTTGGGGTTGAGAGTAACTTTTAGTTTTTAGTTAATAGAGGTATGAGGTGAGAGGTGTGAGGTGAGAAAGGAGGCTGGTTCGTGAGAATCGGCTTCTTTTTGTATTCGATACATTTTTTTTCATTTTCATGTAACAAAAGTGATGAAAGTATCGTTTGTACCAATAGAAGGGCTCTTGAAATAGTATTAACAATAAAAAATAAAAGAATATGAAAAGAACAATCTTATCAATCGCTTTGGCACTCTGTTTTGGTTGTGCCTTCGCACAAAGTAATGCCTTTGCACAATTGGCGAAAATCGAGGGTGTGGAACATGTCAACATTAACAAAACCATGCTGAACCTGGCTGCCAAAAGTGGGGGTGACTTCGAATTCAGTGATGATCTCTCCCTTGAGGGAATATCAGGCGACATGCTCAAGAAATTGGAGAACATCAGTATTTATAATTGCGAGGAAAAGGAGGGAGCCGAGGCAATGGGCATTCAAGTGAGAAGCATCTTGAGTGGTCGTGGCTGGGAACCTCTCGTGGTTGGATCAGAGGATGGTGAGAAGATGAATATCTCTCAGTTCAAGAAGGGGAAGAAATCCACCATCGCGATCTTCCATGAAGAAGAAGGCGAATCTGCGCTGATCATCCTCGAAGGCAAGCTGGACTTCAAGAAGTTGATAGAAAAACAGGTTGAAATATCCGTAAACGAAAAATAAAATACGCAGAACCTATGAAGCGGACAATCATATTGATGGCAATGGCACTTATGGTGAGTGTTGCCTTCGGACAGACAGTGAACAAGCTGATTGAGAAGTACAGGCAGCTTCCTAATGCGCAATACATGGATACGAGTAAGGAAACTCTGAAATTCTATGACGAAAATCCAGATCCTGCGTTGACAGACAAGGAACGTGCTCAATTGAAGAAGAATTTCAAGATGAGTGAGACGGTGCAGTTGGAAAAAGTCGATGAGGAACAATTGGCTCAACTCGAAGAAGACATCAAGGCGCTCAAGGGATACGAGATGCTGTTTGTGACCAACAAGAATGGAGGTTCTGATGAAGATGCGAATGTTCTTCGGCAAATGATGTCTGAAGTGTTCAATCCCACGATCAAGCTGCAATGCTACGGAAAGGTGAAGGGAAATAAGGTCAGCGATTTGTTGATGAAGGTGAAAGCTTGGGAAACGGTGGTATTAATGCATATTGATACGAAAGTGGAAAAAGAGCTTGTGGTGAAGTCCATCATGGAGAAAGAAGCCGTCAGCTATGAGCAGGAGAATGGCGGCGATGTGGTGGACATGAAGGATGTGTTGGAAGATGTAAAGAATGGCAATGTGCTGTTTGTCATTAATGGTGAGGAACACCCTGAATTACATTCGACGGACGAAGCAAAAGCATACATGGATGCCAAAGATTTCCATTTTAATAACGAATCATGGGTTGTAGGAGGTGCTGTGAAGGAGAAATATCCCAACACAGACAAGAAGGTGGTGATTGAATATACGAACGAGGAGAAGAAGTAGAAGTAGCGAATGGACGCACGAGAGTTTAAGCAGCGGTTTATGCCTTTTCACAGGCGGCTCTATCGAGTGGGGTACCACCTGACGGGCAATGCGCAGGATGCCGAAGACCTGCTTCAGGACACCTATCTGAAGCTCTGGCAGAAGCGTGATGACCTGAGGGAGGAGGCGATGACGGAAGCTTATCTCGTGACGCTGATGCAAAACCTGTTCAGAGACCAGCGGCGACTGAAACGCATCGACACATCGGAGGACATCGAAGACCACGCTGACCCGCCAGACGAACAAAGCCTCTCCCAAACCTTAGAGGCAAAGGATGAGGCTCAGCAGATGGAGACGCTGATGGACGGATTGCCCGAAAGGGACAGCAACATCCTCAAGATGCATCTGGTGGAAGAAAAGTCCTACGAGGAAATGGAACGCGACACAGGACTCTCGCAAGGTAATCTCCGCATCATTATGATGCGAACGAAACAGAAACTGAAACAGCAATACTTAAAACTCACAAAGACATGGACGAACTGAATTGGAAAGAACTCGAACAAATCCCCATCCCAGAAGGGCTGGAGGATAGGCTTTCGGCCAAGATAGATGAGTGGGAAGATCGTGAAAAAAGAAAAGTGAACGGTGAACCTTCAGTTCAGCGTATCCAAAAATCCAAGTATCTTTTTCCTTCTTACCTTAAAGTCACTGCCATTGCCGCATCTGTTGCCCTTGTCTTTGGAGTGGGGTATTACTTCCTTAGCCACGAAGAGCCAGTCAACCTTGCCGAGCAGGACACCTACCAAGACCCTGTGGTTGCCCAACAAGAAGCTGAAAAGGCGCTGAATCTCTTGGCGTATAACTTGAACAAGGGGATGGGACAACTGGAAAAGGCAAAGGCCATCAGCGAACGTACAGAAACAACTTTGAACAAACAACTAAACATCTTGAAATGATATGAAACAGATGGTTTTCAAAACAATATTTGTGTTGGCAATGGCGATGATGAGCCTTCAAGCCAACGCCCAAGTGAAGGAGTTTGAAAAATATGCCGACACCAAGAACGTGACCTATGTGTTCATCTCAAAATTCATGCTCCGAATGGCTGGAGCGGGTTCAGCCCCCTCTGTGCCGGGCGTGGACACGAAAAGCATCATGAACAAACTGAACGGCATCCAAATCATCTCCTCAGAAAACAAGAATGCTATTGCCCGACTCAAGACGGACGCGCAGAACATCGTGAAGCAGAGCAAGTATGAACTGCTCATGCAGGTGGATGAGGATGGGGATAAAGTGCGCATCTACCACAGTGAAGGCAAACAGCAATCAGTCGTCGTCATGATGGCAGACGAGGGGGATGAATATACCGTCATCGTCTTCTCTGGCACCTTTACGATGGAAGATGTGATGAAAATGACGCAATAGTTTTCGCTATTCGCTGAAAAAGCGTTACCTTTGCAGCATCAAAAACAAGAACAGAATATGAAAAGAACTACTGTTACCATGTTTGTGATGCTGCTTTTTCATGTAGTGGCATCGGCACAGATGAAAACGTTGGAGGTGACGGTCTCCAACGAGTGGAAGGAGGACAAGGTGGACGAGCCTGTGGTGGTGAAGTTGCCAGAGGCAAAGAAATTGGGCTTTGAGGTGAAGAGCGCTACTGTAAAGTGCAAGGGCAAGGACGTGCCTTGTCAGTTGGACGATATGGATGGCGACCTGCGTCCAGATGAGGTGTTTTTCCTGACGGACATCAAGGACAAGGACACGAAGACGTTTGAGGTGAAGCTGTCTGCGAAGGAGGAGAAGGCGAAGAAGGATGTGGAGACTCGCATCTACACCGCCCTACAGCTGCGTGACAAGCAGGATAAGCATCCTGATGTGCTGCGTGTGGAGGCGCCAGGCAAGACTGACCTCTTCAACGACATCTATATGCACGGCATCACCATTGAGTCGGATGTGGTGGGCTACCGCATCTATTTCGACTATCGGCAGAACATCGATTTGTATGGCAAGAAATTTCGCCGCATCGAATTGCCCAAGACCCAGTTCTACACGTCGGAGGAGCAGCTGAAGGAAGGTTATGGCGTGGATGTGCTGTGGGCTGGTGAGGCGATTGGTTGTGGAACCCTGAAGGACTGGAAGAAGGGGCAGCCGGAGAACTGGACGGAAGTGGGCTTGAGAGGTCAGTGTGTGGTGACTACGGGACCTTTGCGCACAGTGGTGGAGATGTATGACATCGGTGTGAAGGGCGAGGATGATTTGACGTACGACATGCGCCAGCGTTATACTTTGTGTGCTGGTCATCGTGACATGCAGGTGGAGGTGACGTTCACTCCATCGATGGGCAAGAAGCCTTTTGAGAAGAAGTTTTTCTGCACAGGTGTTCAGAAGGTGGGTGCGACGGCTGACGCTAAGGTGCAGAACGGACATAAGCCACAGGGTATGCTGAAAAAGGATGGTTTGGCTGCCTCGTGGGGATGTGATTATCCCGATATGGGTAAGAAGCAGTTGTGGGCTCCAGAAGCTGTGGGCTTGGCGGTGTATGTGCCAAAGGAATTCATCAATACCACGAAAGAAGATGACCTGAACTACCTCTATGTGTTGCAGCCCGACAAGAATTATTCGCTGAACTATTATGTCAGTTTTTGTGCCGACAAGGAGGAAAAGGGCTACCATACAGCGAAGGAATGGTTCGCGTCGTTGGACGATTGGAAGGACAATGTGAGCCATCCTGTGAAGGTGAAGGTGGAATAATTGCATTTTTTTGACGTATTTGCACAAAAGATTTTGAAGTGTTGGGGAAATGTAGTATCTTTGTGCCCAGAAATCTGAAAATGTTTTTATTTTACCATCTAAATTGAATGAAAGTGAGCGTCTTATGAGAAGCAATATTAAACAATGGTTCTTCAAATTGAAGTATGTGATTGCTTTGGCGGTGTTCGTCATAGCGATTGGCTTTGTGGGTGAAAGCAGCATCGTGAACCGCATCGGCCAGCAACAGGAAATCTCCCGACTGAAGGGTGAGATTGATGAGTATAACCGCAAGTTCGAACAGGACAAGAAGACGCTGAACGCCCTGAAGCATGACCCAGAGGCCGTGAAGGAGGTGGCTCGTAGCCGCTATTTCATGAAGACGGACAATGAGGACATCTTTATTGTGGAGGATGATGAGGAGTAGTTTAGAGTTTAGAGTTGAGAGTTGAGGGATTAGGGTATAGAGTTTAGAGTTTAGGGTTTAGAGTTGAGAGATTAGGGTATAGAGTTTAGAGATTAGGGTAAAGAGATGGATAAGGAGAAAGTTTTGGGAATCGTTGAAGTGGTGGGCTTGTGCCTGGTGATGGTGGCTGCCTGTGTGTGGGTGTTTCCGCAGGAGAATATGCGCTTTTGGTCTGCTGTGGTGATGTCTGCAGGTACGGTGCTGCTGACATTGGGACGATTCATGCAGACGCCGTTCTATCTGAAATATCCTGTGACTGACCCGAAGGAACTGACCCTGCGCCGCCTGTATCATCAGCGGGTGTTTGGCATCATCGGACTGATTGTGGCTGCGTTGTTCATGTGGATGCCTGTCGGCTTTTATGCTGGCATGTATCTCGGAAAGACAGCTTGGCTGATCCCCTTTGTATTCTTTGTGGTGGTCGAAGTGTACACCATATTTCGCATCTCTGCAGTCGAAAAGGGTTAAAAATGCAAAAAATAAGGAGGTAAGAGTGAGTTTCTGCCTCCTTCTTTCTTGTTATTGGGCAAAAAAGCGTACCTTTGCAGCGTAAAAGCAAACATAGAAGCGTCTGGGTGACGCACATACACATACAAAACAATATTTTTTAAAGTAGAAAGATCGTTAAAAGTAGCAATCAAAAGGATATGGAACTGAATGCACTCACGGCAGTCTCGCCTATTGACGGCCGTTACAGGAACAAGACACAGGACTTGGCTTCCTATTTCTCGGAATATGCGCTTATCAAGTATCGGGTACGTGTTGAAATAGAGTATTTCATCACGCTTTGTGAATTGCCGTTGCCTCAGTTGAAGAGCTTCGACCAGAGCCTCTTCGAACGTCTGCGCGACATCTATCGCAACTTCTCGGAGGCTGATGCGCAGCGTGTGAAGGACATCGAGAAGGTGACCAATCACGACGTGAAGGCTGTGGAGTACTTCATCAAGGAGGAACTCGACAAAATTGGCAACTTTGAAGATTACAAGGAATTCATTCATTTTGGCTTGACCAGTCAGGATATCAACAATACGTCTGTGCCACTCAGCATTAAGGATGCACTCAACGAGGTGTACTATCCACAGGTGGAGGAACTCATCGCTCAACTTCAGGAGTATGCCGATGAGTGGAAGGATATCCCAATGTTGGCCAAGACACACGGACAGCCCGCTTCTCCCACACGTCTGGGTAAGGAGGTGATGGTGTATGTCTATCGTCTGACGGAGCAACTGAACCAGTTGAAGGCCTGCAAGATTACAGCCAAGTTTGGTGGTGCGACGGGCAACTACAATGCGCATCACATCGCTTATCCTGAGTACGACTGGAAGGCTTTCGGCAATAAGTTCGTCAGCGAGAAGCTGGGCTTGGAACGTGAGCAATGGACCACTCAGATCAGCAACTACGACAATTTGGGTGCCATCTTTGACGCGATGAAGCGTATCAATACCATCATCATCGACCTCGATAGAGATTTCTGGATGTATGTGTCGATGGAATATTTCAAGCAGAAGATCAAGGCAGGTGAAGTGGGTTCGTCGGCAATGCCTCATAAGGTGAACCCCATCGACTTCGAGAATTCGGAGGGTAATCTTGGTATGGCTAACGCCATCCTTGCTTTCCTGAGCCAGAAACTGCCGGTGAGCCGTCTGCAGCGTGACCTGACCGACTCGACTGTGCTCCGCAATGTAGGTGTGCCAATGGGTCATATGGTTATCAGCATCCAATCGACATTGAAGGGTCTGCGCAAGCTCCTGCTTAATCAGGATGCTATCAACCGCGACCTCGACAACTGTTGGGCTGTATGTGCAGAAGGCATCCAGACCATCCTCCGTCGTGAGGCTTATCCACATCCTTACGAGGCACTCAAGGCGCTGACCCGCACCAATGCCGCCATCACCGCTGAAAGCATCAAGGGCTTCATCGATGGACTGGAAGTGTCGGAGAGCGTGAAGGAGGAGTTGAGAGCGATCACGCCACACAGTTATACGGGTGTGTAAAAAACAGAAGCAATTTCAACTAACAATACAAACATCATTTAGGATTTAATCACTTTAATTTATTACAAGCAATTATGTCTGAATTAGAAGAATGGCAGGGCAAGGCGCCTGCATCAGAAGAAAAGTCTGAAAATGGGGGTGACCGTGAGGGTTTCCGTCCATCTTACAACCGTGAAAGCAATTTTGGTGGTCGCCCACAGTATAGTCGTGGTGACCGTCCGCAGCGTCCTCGTTTCAATCGTAACGAGCGTGCGGCATACAGCTCAAATGGCGTACAGAATGAGCGCGGTTTCCGTCCCGCAGGATTTGGTGGTTCATCTTCTTCGGATGAAGAGGGTGGTTTCCAGCCTCGTCAGGGCGGTTATCAGCAGCGTCCATATAACAATGGTGGTTACCAGCGTGGTGGTTATCAGCGTGGTGGTGGCTATCAGCAGGGTGGTCGTGGCGGCTATCAAGGTGGTCGTGGCGGATTCCAGCAGCGTGGTGGCTACAATCGTGGCTATCAGCAGCAGGGTGGTGAGCAGGAAGGCGGCAACTTTGAACAGCAGGGCGGCTTCCAGCCTCGTCAGGGTGGTTTCCATCCTCGTCAGGGCAGCTATCAGCAGGGTGGTCGTGGCGGTTACCAGCGTGGCGGTTACCAGCAAGGTGGTCGTGGCGGTTACAACAACCAGCGCAGCGGATACCAGCAGGGTGGTCGTGGCGGCTACAACAACCAGCGTGGTGGCGGCTACAACCCTAATGCAAAGTACAGCATGAAGAAGCAGATTGAGTATAAGGAGTATCTTGAGGATCCCAATGCACCTATCCGCTTGAACAAGTTCCTGGCCAATGCTGGTGTATGCTCTCGTCGTGAGGCTGACCAGTTCATTCAGGCTGGCGTTGTGTCTGTCAACGGACAGGTGGTAACAGAACTTGGTACAAAGGTGCAGCGCACAGATCAGGTGCACTTCCACGATCAGCTCGTGAGCATCGAGAAGAAGGTGTATGTCATCCTCAACAAGCCAAAGGACTACGTGACGACTTCCGACGATCCACAGCAGCGCAAGACGGTGATGGATCTCGTGAAGAATTGCTGTCGTGAGCGCATCTATCCTGTAGGACGTCTCGACCGCAACACGACTGGTGTGCTTCTTTTCACCAACGACGGTGATTTGGCCTCCAAGTTGACTCATCCAAAGTTCCTGAAGAAGAAGATTTATCACGTTCACCTCGACAAGAACCTCACCGCTGCCGATATGAAGCAGATTGCTGATGGTATTATGCTGGAGGACGGCGAAATCAAGGCTGACGAGATCAGTTACGCTTCAGAAACCGACCGCAAGCAGGTGGGCATCGAGATTCACTCTGGCAAGAACCGTATCGTTCGTCGTATCTTCGAGAGTCTTGGCTACCGCGTCTGCAAACTCGACCGCGTGATGTTTGCCGGTCTTACCAAGAAGGGAATCAAGCGTGGCGACTGGCGCTTCCTCACCGAACAGGAGGTGGCTATGCTGCACACGGGACATTATGAATAAATAAAGAAAAATGAAAAGAACTAAGATAATTGACCTCTTGCAGCGCACAGACTATGGTGCAGAGGTCACAGTGATGGGTTGGGTGCGCACGAAGCGTGGCAGCAAGGCTGTCAACTTCATCGCCCTCAACGACGGCTCCACCATCAAGAACGTGCAGGTGGTGGCCGATGTGGAGAAGTTCGACCCCGAGATGATGAAGCTTATCACCACAGGTGCATGTCTTTCTGTGACAGGTACGATGGTTGAGAGTATCGGTTCGGGACAGGCCGTCGAGGTACAGGCTACCGACATCAAGGTGTTCGGCGAATGTCCTGCCGACTACCCCATGCAGAAGAAGGGACAGTCGTTCGAATATATGCGTCAGTATGCTCACATGCGTCTGCGCACCAACACGTTCGGCGCTGTGATGCGCATTCGCCACAATATGGCGATGGCCATTCACACCTACTTCCATCAGCACGGCTATTTCTATTTCCACACTCCTATCATCACCGCCTCAGACTGTGAGGGTGCAGGTCAGATGTTCCAGGTGACGACCAAGAACCTCTACGACCTCAAGAAGGACGAGAACGGTAGCATCATCTATGACGATGACTTTTTCGGCAAGCAGACCTCCCTTACTGTTTCTGGACAGTTGGAGGGCGAACTGGGTGCTACGGCACTGGGAGCTATCTACACCTTCGGTCCTACGTTCCGCGCAGAAAACAGCAACACCCCTCGTCACTTGGCCGAGTTCTGGATGATTGAGCCAGAGATTGCATTCATGGATCTGCCTGATTTGATGGACTTGGAGGAGGACTTCATCAAGTACTGCGTGAAGTGGGCACTTGACAATTGTAAGGATGACCTCGAGTTCCTCAACAAGATGATTGACAAGGGTCTCATTGAGCGTTTGGAGGGCATTCTCAAGGAGGACTTCGTGCGTCTCGACTATACTGAGGGCATCCGAATCCTGCAGCAGGCTATCAAGGACGGACGCAAGTTTGAGTTCCCCTGCAATTGGGGCGATGACCTGGCCAGTGAGCATGAGCGTTACCTCGTGGAGGAATACTTCAAGAAGCCCGTCATCATGACCCACTATCCCAAGGCCATCAAGGCGTTCTACATGAAGATAGACGAGAAGAATCCTGTGCTCGATGGACAGGAAATGGCTCAGACCGTGCAAGGCACCGATGTGCTCTTCCCACAGATTGGCGAAATCATCGGCGGTTCTGTCCGCGAAGAGGACTACGGCAAGCTGATGGGCGAGATAGAGGAACGTCAGATTCCGATGAAGGATATGTGGTGGTATCTCGACACCCGCAAGTTCGGTTCGTGCCCCCACGCTGGTTTCGGTCTCGGTTTCGAGCGTCTTATCCTCTTCGTCACCGGTATGCAGAACATCCGCGACGTCATTCCCTTCCCCCGCACGCCGAAGACCGCTGAGTTCTAATCCGCGTATATACACATTATCTATATATATTATTATTGCTGTCCAACCGGACGGCAATAATTTTTTTATTCGTGTTTATTGGCTCCGCTGCGCTAAAAGGTTCGTCAGATTGATGTTCGTCTGAAAAAAATGCTGTACCTTTGCAGCTGATTATGGAACAGGAAAAACTTTGGAACGGGAATTATGTGAAGGTGTGGATGGCGAACTTCATGATCTTCTTCTCCTTCATGGTGGTGACGCCGCTGCTGCCGCTGTACCTGAGTGAGACGTATGAGGCGGATAAGGACACCATTGGGTTTGTGCTGTCGGGCTATACGCTGACGGCACTGCTGGCGCGTCCGATTGCAGGGTATCTGGTGGACAGCTTCACGAGGAAGGTGGTGCTGCTGACGTGCTACTTCCTGTTTTTCGCGTTGTTTGCGGGTTATCTGATTGCAGGGACGATGACGCTGTTCGCGATTGTGAGGACGGCGCACGGGGCTCCCATGGGGGCAGTGACGGTGGCGAATAGCACGAGCGCGATTGATGTGCTGCCGTCATCGAGGAGGGCTGAGGGCATTGGCTATTACGGGTTGTCGAACAATCTAGCGACGAGTATGGCGCCGACAGTGGGTCTGATGATTTATGACTCGATAGGGGACTATGATGTGATTTTCTTGATTGCCTTATTGGCTGCGGGCATCGGTCTGACCATCAATGCGACGGTGAAGTTTCCGACGAAGGGGATTGTGCCGAACAAGGATCCATTATCGTTCGACCGCTTCTTCTTGCTGAAAGGCTGGAGCGAGGGGCTGGTGATGGTGTGCGTGGGTTTGTCGTATGGTGTGCTGGCGACGTATTTGGCCATCTACGGGAAGGAAGAGTTGGGTATGACGGCAGGCACAGGAGCTTGGTTTGCGGTGCTGTGCGCAGGTTTGATCATGTCGCGTCTGATTGGTGCGCGGTCGCTCCGAAAGGGTAAGGTGGTGGAGAATGTGAATCGTGGTATCCTCATCAGCGTGTTTGGCTATCTGCTCTTTGCTTTGCTGAAGAATCCAGTGGGGTATTACGGTGCGGCCATCATCATCGGTCTGGGCAATGGTCACATTTGGCCAGGTATGCAGACGATGTTCATCAATCTGGCGCCGAATAACAAGCGTGGCACGGCGAACTCATCGCAGCTGACGTGCTGGGACATCGGCATGGGATTGGGTGTGGTGTTCGGAGGAATGGCGATTCATCATACAGGCTATTCAGCTGCGTTCTGGTTTGCGTTTGTGGTGAATCTTGTGGGCGTGCTTTTCTATTTTATATATGTAAGGAAACACTTTATCAAGAATAGGTTAAGGTAAAAGAGAAGGGTCGCAACCGAACTGCGACCCTTCTTCTTTGTTTCTTTATTTCTTGCTCTTCTTTGCTTTCTTTCCGCTTGTGAGGGCATCACTGATTTTCTCGGCTCTCAACATCACTTCGGCATAGCGGCGACCGAGTTCGCGATAACCGTCGGCGGTGAAGTGGAGGTGGTCGAAGTTACCCTTGCAACCGAGTGAAGGAACGACGTATGCCGTTGGAATGACGAGGGGCATCGTGGCGATGACGGTGTTGTGGAGTTCACAAGCGCCATTCTCCTGCTGCGACATCAGCTCGCCGACGAGCAGTGGGCATGCCTCTGCCTCGAGACCGAGATCCTTGAGCATGCGCTCGTAGATGACCTTCACGCGCTCTGGCCAGTCTTGCTGTCCGTTGTCGGTGCAACCCTGATGGAGCAGGATTCCCTTGATGACGCCGTGCTTTTGGGCGATCTTTGCCATCTCGATGAGGCGCTGGTAAGGATGGTTGTCGTATTCCTTGCAGAAGTTTTGGAGCCAGCCTGCCGACTTGGCGATGTAGGCCTGTGACTTGTCCTCGTCGAAGAGGTCGATGCTGCATCCGCCGACAGCGACGTTGATGACGCCGATGCTGATGTTCTCAGGAGTCTTCTCCACCATGGTGCGACCGAAGTAGTCGGCGGGGGTGAGACCATTGTTCTCGCGGCAGAGTGGGGGAACGGCGACGTACCACTTTCCCTTCTCACGGCCGGTGCGTTTGAAATCGACGGCAGCCATCATCTTGAAGCGGGTGTTGAGGTTCTCGCGATCCTGTGGTTCGATGCGGGCATTTCCTTCCATGTTCGACTGTCCGAAGCAGAGGTAGATGTGGAAGTTGGGGTCGAACTTGGTGGGCTGTTGAATCTCGCCGGCAATGTTTGCGCCGTCGTTGAAGTTCAGCACGGTGTTCTTTTCGTAGAAACTGGTGAGTGCTCCTTTTTCGTCTTGGGCATAGCCGAGACACGCAAAGAAAGCAAGCGCAACTGTTAAGCAAATAGTTTTCATAATTGATAATAATGTTGATTGGTAAAGTTTTCGGGTGCGAAGGTAGGACTATTTGCCGAAAGGACAAAATAAATGGGGGTAAAAGTTACGAAAATAGAAAAAAAGGTAACATGGAAGCAAAAAGATGTCGCGCGAATGAACTACCTTTGCAAACAAAATAAAACCAAGACTAAAAACTAATCAAATCAACCAATGAAGAAAATCTTTCGACTAATGAGCATTGTCTGCGGAGCCTCTCTGCTGAGTCTGCAGGCATCGGCACAAAACCCGTTTGTGCAAACGTGGTTCACATCTGACCCTGCCCCGATGGTGTATGGTGACAGAATCTATGTTTATACCGGCCATGATGAGGACAACGCTGACTTCTTCTGGATGCAGGAGTGGCGCGTCTATAGTTCCGCCGACATGGTGAACTGGACGGATCATGGAAGTCCTCTTGCGCTGGAAAGTTTCAGCTGGGCTGACGACCGCGCTTGGGCGAGTCAGTGCATCGAGCGTAACGGTAAGTTCTACTGGTACATCTGCGCCCACTCCCGTCTGTCGGGCGGTATGGCGATTGGCGTGGCTGTGGCTGACAGTCCCACGGGACCTTTCCGTGATGCTATCGGCAAGCCTCTCTATGAGAACGGTAGTTGGGATCACATCGACCCGACGGTGATGATTGACGATGACGGTCAGGCGTGGCTCTACTGGGGCAATCCTCGTGTTTATTGCGTGAAGCTCAACGAGGACATGATCAGCCTCAATGGCGAAGTCTTCAATCTGGAGATGACCGAGGAAGGTTTCGGTTCTCCTGATCCATCGAAGCGCGACCGTAGCAAGAAGTATAAGGACACCTACACGGAAGGTCCTTGGATTATGAAGAAGCCCGTTGTGGCTGGAAATGCCGGAAAGAACGCGAAGGGTGCAAAGTCTGGTGGTTACTATCTCCTTTATGCTGCGGGTGGTGTGCCAGAACACTTGGCTTATTCGGAGGCTCCTACACCTACAGGACCTTGGACTTACAAGGGAACTATCATGCCAGAGGGCGGTACGGGTTCGTTCACCAACCACTGCGGCTATGAGCGCTTCAAAGGTCACGACTACTTCTTCTATCACACGGGCAAGCTCCCTGGCGGTGGCGGCTTCGGACGCAGCGTCGCAGTGGAGGAGTTCAAGTTCAATGCTGACGGCACGTTCCCAACCATTCTTCCGACTGACAAGGGCGTCGAGCCTATCGGCACGCTGAATCCATACGAGCGTGTACAGGCTGAGACGATGGCTTTCTCCAAGGGCATCAAGACCGAGTGGAGTGACGAGACGGGTGTGTATGTCACCTCCGCTCATGCTGGCGATCCCAAACATCTTCTCGACAAAGCGCATGGCGACGACTACATCAAGGTGCAGGCGGTGAACTTCGGCAAGAAAGTGCCCCGCACCTTCACGGCTCGCGTGGCCAGTGCGCTCAGAGGCGGTGCCATCGAGGTGCGCATCGACAGTGTGAATGGTAAGACCGTTGCACGTCTCGAAGTGCCTCACACTGGCGGTTGGGAGAAGTGGCAGGAGGAAGTCGTTGATATCCGCACTCCGATAGCAGGTGTTCATGACATCTACTTCGTCTTCCGTGGTCGCATGGGTGTGCAGGTTTGCAACTTCGACTGGTGGCAGTTCCGTGGCATCGAGGAGTGCAATATGCCGCTCTTCACGACGAAATATACGGCTGACCCATCGCCTCTGGTGGTGGGCGACACGCTTTTCCTTTACACTTCTCACGACTCTCATCCTGAGGACATCCACGATGAGAACGAGAGAAATTCCGCTGGTTTCTTCATGTATGACTGGCTGCTATGGTCCACCACCGACATGGTGAACTGGACGGATCATGGTGCGGTGGCATCGCTGCGTGACTTCGAGTGGCGCAGTCGCGAGAACGGTGCTTGGGCCATCCAGACCGTCGAGCGCAACGGCAAGTTCTACCTCTACGCTCCGCTGCACGGACATGGCATCGGCGTGCTCGTGGCTGACAGTCCTTACGGTCCTTTCAAGGATCCGCTCGGCCATCCGCTCGTATGGCAACAGGAGCATTGGGACGACATCGACCCGTCGGTGTTCATCGACGATGACGGTCAGGCCTACATGTACTGGGGCAATCCTCATACTTATTACGTGAAGCTGAACAAGGACATGATCTCCACCGATGGCGACATCTACGTGCTCAACCACAAGGACGGTATCATGCGTCCCGTCAAGGAGGAGGGCTCAAAGATCAATCTCAGAGTGTCGTGGGCGGAGAAGTCCACTTGGGCTGTGCAGCACTATCAGGAGGGTCCTTGGTCTTACAAGCGCAACGGTCATTACTACATGGCGTTCGCGTCCACTTGCTGCCCCGAGGCGTTGGGCTATGCGATGAGCGACGGGCCTACGGGACCGTGGAAGGAGATGGGCTACATCATGCGTCCGACGGAGCGTGACCGCGGCAACCATCCCGGCATCTGCGACTACAAGGGCAAGAGCTACGTGTTCGGCCAGAACTACGACATCATGCACATCGACACTTGGGAGCATCACGAGCGTCGTTCGGTCAGCGCTCAGGAGATCACCTACAATGCTGACGGCACCATTCAGGAGATTCCTTACTGGCTCGACCAGGAGCCCATCCAGCAGATTCACAGCCTCAATCCTTACAAGCGTGTGGAGGCTGAGACGATGGCTTGGGGTTACGGCCTGAAGAGCCAGAAGGTGGGCATCAAGAACACGGGCATCGTGAAGGACATGCCTTATTCTCCCGGACGTGTCAACCAATACATCACCGACATCGACGAGGGTGAGTACATCCGTGTTCGCGGTGTGGACTTCGGCAGCGTGGGTGCCAAGAAGTTCCTCGCCAGCGTGGCGTCGGCGAAGGGAAGCGGCAACATTGTCCTGCGCATCGACGGCATCGAGGGTCAGGAGATTGGCCGCGTGGCCGTGAAGGCGACAGGCGGTGACGAGAAGTTCTCGACAGTCAATGCGAAGGTGGAGAACGTCAAGGGCGTTCACGACCTCTATCTGCACTTCGAGAAGCTGAACGGGACGTTCAATTTCGACTGGTGGGAGTTTCAGTAAAAATAAATCGGGTTTCGCAACCGCGAAACCCGATTTATTTTTTAATATGTACATCCATCTGCTGGAATGGAATTTCGATGCCGGCCTTGCCGAGTTCGCGGTAGATTTTCTCGGTCGTGTCGAACTTCACCGCCCAGAAGTCGGGGGCTTTCACCCAGATGCGCATCTGGAAGACGATGCTGCTGTTCGACATCGCGGTCATAGGGATGAAGGGGGCGAAGACACCGCTGCGCATGATGCGCTCGTCCGCCTCGATGATGTCGTTGAGCACGCGGCGCACGTCGTCGGGGTCGGTGCCGTAGGCCACTTCCACGTCGATGTCAACGCGTCGGGTCGGAGCCTTCGTCGAGTTCTTCAGACTGCCCGTGGCCAGGGGGCCGTTGGGGATGATGATGGTCTGGTTGTCGGGCGTGCCGAGCACGGTGCTGAATATCTGGATCTCGCGGACGGTGCCGGCAAATCCCTGCGCCTCAATGAAGTCGCCCACCTTGTAGGGCTTGAGCAGCATGATGAGCACGCCGCCGGCGAAGTTCTGCAGGGTGCCGCTCAGCGCCATGCCGATGGCGATGCCTGCCGAGGCGAAGACGGCCAGGAACGAGCTGGTGTCCACGCCGAGGATGCCGACGATGACCACTGCCAGCAGCACGTTCAGGGAGATGGAGATGAGGCTGTTGAGGAACGACGTGAGGGATGCCTCCACGTTCCGCTTCTGCGTCACCTTCCTGAGTGCCTTGATGGTGTACTTGATGAGGAACCGTCCGACGATATAGACGATGATGGCCATGAGGACGTTCTTGCCGAACTGCACGAGATAGTCCATGATGTCGCTCCATGCGATCTGGCTGAAGTCCATTTCCCTGAGTTCCGCCACGATGTCCCGTCCCGTTACGATGCTGTCATTCTCCATAATCTTTCTTGCCTTAAAAATTCGGCTGCAAAGTTACGGATAACTACGGGAAAAAACAAATATAATATGTATAATGTGGAACCTTGTAACGATTACAGAGCTCAGGATTGCTGGATGGGGTGCCTTGTAAGCGTTACAGAGTGGCAAACAAGATAGAATCTGGCACATCAAAACATCCGAAACTTGATTTTTTCTTTATTTTCCCTTCTGCCCGGCAGGGGCATTGAGAATAATCGGGAAATTGTTTTCTCGTTTGAGAAGAAATGCGTAACTTTGCAGTCAAAATCAATATAGTGGAAAGAAACATGAATGTACTCGAACTTTCGGAACAGGAGATGAACCGCAGGGCGAATCTCCAGGCATTGAAGGATATGGGCATCGAGCCGTATCCGGCAGCGGAGTATCCAACTGACGCTTTTTCAACGGAAATCATAGCGAATTTCAAGGACCCACAGGTGGACGAGGAGGGGAACCCGACGGAGCCGCTGAGGGAGGTGTGCATAGCGGGCCGCATGATGAGCCGCCGCGTGATGGGCAAGGCGAGTTTTGTGGAGCTGCAGGACTCGAAGGGCAGGATTCAGGTGTATGTGAAACGCGACGAGATCTGTCCGGAGGAGAACAAGGACCTGTATAACGTGGTGTTCAAGAAGTTGCTGGACTTGGGCGACTTCATCGGCGTGAAGGGCTTTGTGTTCCGCACGCAGACGGGCGAGATCAGTGTGCACGCGAAGTCGCTGACAGTGTTGGCGAAGAGCCTGAAGCCGCTGCCGGTGGTGAAGGAGGCTGACGGGCAGGTGTTCGACGCGTTTGAGGATCCGGAGCTGAGGTATCGTCAGCGGTATGTGGACCTGATTGTGAACAACGGGGTGAAGGAGACGTTCCTGAAGCGGGCGACCATCTTGCGCACGATGCGCCAGGTGTTTGACGAGGCTGGTTTCACGGAGGTGGAGACGCCGATCCTGCAGCAGATTGCGGGTGGCGCGACGGCGCGTCCGTTCATCACGCATCATAATGCGCTGAATGTGGACCTGTATCTGCGCATCGCGACGGAGCTGTACCTGAAGCGTCTGATCGTGGGCGGTTTCGAGGGTGTGTATGAGATCGGCAGGAACTTCCGCAACGAGGGTATGGACCGGAGCCACAACCCGGAGTTCACGTGCATGGAGCTGTATGTGGCTTATAAGGATTATAACTGGATGATGTCGTTCACGGAGCAGCTGCTGGAGCGTATCTGCGTGGCGGTGAACGGCTCGACGGAGGTGAAGATTGGCGAGGAGGTGGTGAGCTTCAAGGCTCCGTATCGCCGTCTGCCCATCTTGGATGCCATCAAGGAGAAGACGGGCTTCGACTGCGAGGGCAAGTCGGAGGAGGACATCCGCGCGTTCTGCCTGCAGAAGGGGATGGAAGTGGATGAGACGATGGGCAAGGGCAAGCTGATTGATGAACTCTTTGGTGAGTTCTGCGAGGGCTCCTTCATCCAGCCGACGTTCATCACGGACTATCCTGTGGAGATGTCGCCGCTGACGAAGATGCACCGCTCGAAGCCGGGACTGACGGAGCGCTTCGAACTGATGGTCAATGGCAAGGAGCTGGCGAACGCGTACTCGGAGCTGAACGACCCGATTGATCAGGAGGAGCGTTTCGTGGAGCAGATGAAGTTGGCGGACAAGGGCGACGACGAGGCGATGGTGATTGACCACGACTTCCTGCGTGCCCTGCAGTATGGCATGCCTCCGACGTCAGGCATCGGCATCGGCATCGACCGTCTTGCCATCCTGATGACAGGTCAGCCCACCATTCAGGAGGTGCTCCTGTTCCCGACCATGAAGCCTGAGAAGAAGGCTCCGCGTGACAGTGCTGACAAGTTTGTGGCGCTGGGCTTCTCGGAGGACATCGTGCCCGTGCTCTACAAGGTGGGCTACAACCTGGTTTCTGACCTGGAGGGCGGCAACGCGCAGAAGATTCAGCAGCAGATTGGCGAGGTGCTGAAGAAGTATAAGCTGGAGATTCAGAAGCCGACGGTGGACGAACTGAACGCTATCATCAGTAAAGTTAAAAGCGAATAGTTATGCAGTTTCAATCTTGTGGCAGAGTGGCAATCCTGGGTGGCGGCAGCTGGGCGACAGCTATCGCGAAGATTGTCATGCACCACGAAGAACATATCACTTGGTACATGCGCAGGGATGACCGCATCGAGGACTTCAAACGCATGCACCACAACCCTGCCTACCTGACAGGCCTGCACTTCGACGTGGACAGGATCACGTTCTCGAGCGACATCAACGAGGTGGTGAAGAACAACGACACGCTCATCTTCGTCATCCCGTCGCCCTACATCAAGAACCATCTGAAGAAGCTGAAGGCGAACATGAGGGAGAAGATGATCGTGACGGCCATCAAAGGCATCGTGCCCGAGGAGAGCCTGACGGTGAGCCGCTACTTCGAGCGGCAATACCACGTGCCGGAGGAGCAGGTGGCGTGCATCGGCGGACCGAGCCATGCGGAGGAAGTGGCGCTGGATCGTCTGTGCTACCTGACCATCGGCTGCCGCGACCTGGAGAATGCGCAGGTGGTGGCTGATCTGCTGGCGAACAAGTATGTGAAGACCAACGTGTCGCTCGACATCGAGGGCATCGAATACTCGTCGGTGCTGAAGAATGTCTATGCCATCGCCGCCGGCATCTGCCACGGGCTGAAGTGGGGCGACAACTTCCAGGCGGTGCTGGTGTCGAACGCCCTGCAGGAGATGAAGCGATTTCTGAAGGCCGTGCAGCCCGAGGACCGTCATGTGAGCGACTCGGCCTATCTGGGCGACCTGCTCGTGACGATGTACTCGAACTTCTCCCGCAACCGCGTCTTCGGCACGATGATCGGTCAGGGCTATTCGGTGAAGACGGCGCAACTCGAGATGGAAATGATTGCGGAGGGCTACTACGGCACCAACTGCATGAAGATCCTCAACAAGCGTTATCACGTCAACATGCCCATCCTCGACGCCGTCTATAACATCCTCTACGAGAAAATCTCTCCATCGGTGGAGATCAAGATATTGAGTGACTCGCTGAGATAAGACGCTAAGGACACTAAGGACTCTAAGGACATTAAAGAACTACAAAATACCAAAACAACTATGAAAATTGACATTACAAAGGCTGCCTCGTTTGTGAAGGCAGATGCGATTGAGGCGCTGAAACCTCAGGTGAAAGCTGCTCAGGAAGCCCTTGAGCAGGGTACATGTGCTGGTAACGATTTCCTCGGATGGATGCATCTCCCAAGTTCCATCACACCCGAGTTCATCGCAGAACTGAACGCTACGGCCAAGGTGCTGCAGGACAACTGCGAGGCTGTGGTGGTGGCTGGCATCGGCGGTTCCTATCTGGGTGCCCGCATGGTGATTGACGCGCTGTCCAACACCTTCGGCTGGCTGAAGCCATCGAAAATGCCACGCATCCTCTTCGCCGGCAACAATATCGGCGAGGACTATCTGTCGGAGATGATCGACTATCTGAAGGGCGTGAAGTTCGGCGTCATCAACATCTCGAAGTCCGGCACAACGACCGAGACCGCCATCACGTTCCGCCTGCTGAAGAAGATGTGTGAGGATCAGCGTGGTAAGGAAGAGGCTAAGAAGGTCATCGTCGCCATCACCGACGCCAAGAAGGGTGCTGCCCGCACGACGGCTGACAAGGAAGGCTACAAGTCCTTCATCATCCCTGACAACGTGGGTGGCCGTTTCTCTGTGCTCACTCCAGTGGGTCTGTTGCCCATCGCTGTGGCAGGCTTCGACATCGCCGCCCTCGTCAAGGGTGCGCAGGATATGGAGAAGCAGTGCGACCTCAACGCTCCATGCGAAGAGAATCCTGCAGCCATCTATGCAGCCATCCGCAATGCCATCTACCAGAGCGGCAAGAAGATTGAAATCATGGCGAACTATCAGCCAAAACTCCATAACCTCGGCGAATGGTGGAAGCAGCTCTACGGCGAGAGCGAGGGCAAGGACGGCAAGGGCATCTTCCCGGCATCCGTGGATCTCACCACCGACCTCCACTCAATGGGTCAGTGGATTCAGGACGGCGAGCGCACCATCTTCGAGACCGTCATCTCAGTGGAGAAGCCCAACACCACGTTGGCCGTTCCATCCGACGAGGAGAACCTTGACGGTCTGAACTTCCTCGCAGGCAAGCGCATCGACGAGGTGAACAAGATGGCAGAACTCGGCACCCAGCTCGCTCACGTGGACGGAGGCGTGCCCAACATCAAGATCAGCATCGAGAAACTGGACGAGTACAACATCGGTCAGCTCATTTACTTCTTCGAGAAGGGCTGCGGCATCTCTGGTCTCATCCTCGGCGTCAATCCGTTCAACCAGCCCGGCGTGGAGGCCTACAAGAAGAACATGTTCGCCCTCCTCAACAAGCCCGGCTACGAGGCAGAGAGCAAGGCCATCCAAGAAAGGCTGAAGTAACACATTATAAATATATAAGGAAATGAAATACGATATGATTGCACCTGGTGTGACCTACATCGGTGTGGACGACCTCGACATAGACCTCTTCGAAGGACAGTACGAAGTGCCACTCGGCATGTCCTACAACTCCTACCTGATTGACGACGAGAAGGTCGCCATCATGGACACGGTGGATGCCCGCAAGACCGAGGAATGGGTGAAGAACCTTGAGACGGCTCTGAACGGCAAGACCCCTGACTATCTGATTGTGCAGCACCTCGAACCCGACCACGGCGGCAGCGTGCAGTACATCATGGAGAAGTATCCCACGATGACGGCTGTGTGCTCGCAGAAGGCTGTGGCGATGTTCAAGCGCTTCTTCGAAACCGATTTCAGCGCCCGCATTCAGGTGGTGAAGGAGGGTGAGACCCTCTCGCTGGGTGAGCATACCCTGCAGTTCTTCATGGCGCCCATGGTGCACTGGCCTGAGGTGATGGTGACCTACGACCAGAAGACGAAGATCCTCTTTGCTGCCGACGGCTTCGGAAAGTTCGGCGCACTCTCTCGTGAGGAAGAAGACGATGAGGGTTGGGCTTGTGAGGCTCGCCGCTACTACTTCAACATCGTCGGCAAGTACGGCGCAATGGTGCAGAACCTTCTGAAGAAAGCTGCCACGCTCGACATCCAGATGATTTGTCCGCTGCATGGTCCAGTCCTCAGCGAAGACCTCGGCTACTACATCGACCTCTACGACACATGGAGCAAGTACGAGCCAGAGAACGAGGGCATCTTCATCGCCTACTGCTCGCTGCATGGCAACACTGCCAAGGCTGCGCTGGCGTTGGCTGACATCCTCCGTGAGAAGAGCGAAGTGAAGGTTTCCACCTCCGACATCGCCCGTGATGACCTACATGAAGCTGTGGAAGATGCCTTCCGCTATGACCGCATGGTGCTCTGCGCTCCTACATACGATGGTGGCATCATGCCCATCATGGATGACTTCATCAACCACCTCCGCATCAAGACCTACCAGAATCGCAAGGTCGCCTTTGTCGAGAACGGCACTTGGGCACCTGCGTCTGGCAAGAAGATGCGCGAACAGATGGAGGCGATGAAGAACATCACCATCATCGAGCCTATCGTCACAATTGAATCTACCGTCAAGGCCAAGACCATCGAAGACCTCAAGGTGCTGGCCGACGCTCTACTTACTCATAATGTCTGATTCTGACATCAATGCCATCAGCCTTCAAAGAAGAGGGTAGGGTGCTCACGTCCGTCTGCCCAAAGTGGTAAGGGAAAAGCACCTTTGGCTTGATAATACGAGCAGCTTTGATGAGTTGCTCAGGAGTCATGGTATATGGCTGGTTGCAAGGCAGGAACGCAATGTCAATGTCTTGTATGCCAGCCATTTCTGGTATATCCTCCGTGTCGCCGGCAATGTAGATGCGCAAGCCGTCGAGGTCAAGGATATAACCATTGTCACGATCCTTGGGATGGAACTGCGTACGTCCCTCTGTGATGTTGTAAGCAGGCACAGCATCCACCTTGATGCCAAAGTCCAAATCCTGCTTATCCCCATTCTTCATCTTCAGTCCATAGCCCTGCATCTCAGCGCACCTCTGGTTGGTGATGAAGCGAGTGCCCACCTTCGTCAGCTGCTTGATGGCCTCCTTGTCATAGTGGTCACCATGCTCGTGAGTCACGAAGATGAAGTCTGCCTGAGGAATGCTCGTGTAGTCAATGGTTTTGCTGCCCAACTGACGCACAGGGTCGATGTACAACTCCATATTGTCATACTGGATGCGGATGCTGGAATGTACCAGCGCATAAATATTCACTTTCTTACCGCTTTTGGTCTTGAAATTGTCCACCTCAAACTGTTGTGGAGCCTGACTGCATGCCGAGGAGAAAACGCCCAGCATTGCGAAGATAAATGCAATAGCCTTGTTCATGTTTGTAAAAGATTTGAATTTGTGTTGCAAAGTAACGAAAAATAAACGAAACCACCATCAAGAACACCAGAGTTTCTATTCCCATCCACTCAAAATTTTCCAAAGTCTGATTCAAAACTCAAAAAAAGATGCCGACCGAAGTCGACATCTTTCCCCCTTAATTACTTGCTTATGAAATGAAAAACAGATCATTCTGAACGTAGGTAGGGACGATCGGGTTCGAACCGATGACCTCTGCAATGTGACTGCAGCGCTCTAAACCAGCTGGGCTACGCCCCTGTCCTCATCATTTCGGGTACAAAGGTAGTGATTGTTTTCGATACCCGCAAACTTTTGGGGCAGTTTTTTTGTTTTTCCTGACGAATAGTTGGGATTCCTGCCGTTAGGGAGCCAGTCTGAACTTGGCGCCGGCGGTGAGCCAGATGCCGGGCTGAAGGACGTTGGGGTGGTCGTAGTAGCGATGGTTGGTGAGGTTGTTGCCCTGAAGGTAGAGGGTGTAGTGGGGAACTGCCCATTGGATTTTGAGGTCGAGGGTGGCGTAGGTGCCGAAGGGCTGGGACTGGCCGGTCTGGGCGTTGTCGAAGGAGCCGGAACGGTTCTTGAGGGTGAAGTCCCATTGGGCGGTGAAATGAGAGAGGATGCGGTGGTTGAGGGAGAGGACGAGCTTGTGGCGAAGGAAGGTCATGCGGGAGATATAGTTGAGAGTGGAGGGCTCAGGATGGACGCGCCACTTGTAGTTGTAGCAGTAGCCGAGGGTGAGGCGTTGGAGAAGGGGAATGCCTTGGCGTTGGGTGAAGTCGAGGCTGGTCAGAATCTCTGCACCGATGTTGTCGATGTTGCTGTTGGCGGTCTGGTAGAAGGTGTCGCCTGTGTGTTTGATCCAGTCAATCATGTCGGTGCCGTGACGATAGAATCCTTTGGCCTGAAGGCGATAGAAGGTGCCGGTGTAGGAGGCGCCAAGGTGCCAGTCAGTGCTGCGCTCAGGCTTCAGACGAAGATTTCCTTGCAGACCAGGACCGTTGTAGTAAAGGTCTGTGTATGTGGGTGTTCGAAGACTTTGGTTGAAGGATGCGAAGAGCTTCCATGAATCTGTGGGTCGCCAGGAAATGTCGATGCCAGGATAGAAACGCATGGGACTGTCGAGGGCGGTGTTGTGGTGGGCGAGCATGCCGAGGGAGAGGGTAAGGCAGCGTAGGAGGATGTCGTGCTCAAAGAAGAGGCTAAGGTTGGTACGCCCGTCTTTATATTTATAATAAGTGTCGTGACCGGGCACTTTGTAGCGATGTTGGTCGGCGGCAGGGATTTCTTCGCCGAGTCGGGTGGAGAGGATGTTCTCGCGACGGAGTTCGATGCCGATGGCGGTCTTGCCGAGCGTCCAAGTGGTGTGGGCATTGGCATTGGCACCATAGACGTTGGTCTGGTGAAAATTCTGGTAGGCTTGTGGGTTGGCGCGCTGCCAGACGTAGTGGTCGAGGGAGCGATTCCAGTAGAGTTGGATGGGGATGTGGATGCGACTTTTGTATTCAACTTGGAGGGCGAGCAGGTAGCGGCGGTCTTCTTCGTACTGGGTGTCGGAGCCTGTGCCGTAGAAGGTGTTGGCGCCGTAGTTCATGGTGCTGAGCCCTGCCTGAAGGGTGGCATCGAGGAGGCGCGAGGAGTATTGGCCGTTCCAGTAGGCGTTGGCCTTGTTGAAATCGTTGTTGGTGGTTCCTCCGTCGCTGCGGGTGTAGCCGCCGCTGATGCGCTGGTTAAAATGGGTGGTTTTCATGGCGAGGAAGGCGTTGGTCCCGATGGTTCCGTGGAAGCCGGCCTGAAGGTGGAGGCCGAGGTCGCTGTGTGTTTCTGTCCGCGTGATGATGTTGATGGCTCCAGCAAAGGCTTGGCTTCCATAGATGCGGCTGGCTCCTCCTTCGATGATCTCGATGCGCTCGATGTCATCGACGTTGACGGGGAGATCGACAGTGAGGTGGCCGGTGTGGGGGTTGGAGATGTTGATGCCATTAAGCAGGACGGTGAGTTGGTCTTCTGTGCCGCCGTTAATGCCGATGTCGGTCTGAATGCCGAAGCCTCCGCGTTGTCTGACGTCCACGCCTGCGGAGAGTTTGAGCAGGTCGTTGACAGACTGGGCGCTGGAGGCTTCGATGTCTTGACGGGTGATGACTTGGACGAGGCGGACGGCTTTGTCGGCTGGAAGTGGGGCACGTGAGGCGGAGACTTCTACCTCGGCAAGGAGGGAGTCGGTGAGGGGGAAGTTTGTGGGAGGAATGGAGAGAAGGGATAGAGGGGAGTCGGGGGTTACTGTGGCACAGCAATCTACGGGACGTGGCTCGCTCATGGCCATAGTGGCGGCAGAGGAGTCGGGGCAGGTGACAGCCAGAGTTGCGACGCTGAGGACGCTGATACGGATTTCACGCTTCAGACTGAGGAAGATGGCGTCGCCGTGACGTGTGAAATGATGCCAAATGATGGCTTGGGGTTTCTTGTTGAATGTTTTTTTCATTTGTTTTGAATTTTATGTTGTTAATAAGTTCGGAAATCGTCCCTCTGAGCGAGGGAACACTTTCGAATGGATTGGTTATCGCTTCTTTAGGTTTCTCTCTGCGTCCATACGGAGGAAGATGAAGAGTAGGAGCGTGAAGCCCCACAGGGAGGAGCCGCCGTAGGAGAAGAAGGGGAGGGGAATGCCGATGACGGGGGTGAGACCCAGCACCATGCCTACGTTGATGAAGAGGTGGAAGAGGAAGATGCTGAGTACGCAGTAGCCATAGACGCGTCCCATGCGATCGGTCTGTCGCTCAGCCACGGCGATGAGTCGCCAAATGAAAAGCAGATAGACAATGAGCACGCCAGCTGAACCGACGAAGCCTTCTTCCTCACCGACTGTGCAGAAGATGAAGTCGGTGTGCTGTTCGGGCACATAGCGGAGCTTGGTCTGGGTGCCGTTGAGGAATCCCTTACCGAGAAGTCCACCCGAGCCGATGGCGATTTTGGCCTGGTTGACGTTGTAGCCGGCTCCACGCGGGTCATCTTTCATGCCGAGCAGCACTTCGATGCGGATGCGCTGGTGGTCATCCAAACGCTGGAAGAGGGTGTCGGTCATATAGTAGAATGCGGTGGAGACGATGGCAAAGAGGGCTATGAGTCCGTAGCGAATGAGTCGGGTGTAAATGGCGAGAACGATGATGTAGCCAATCATCAGCAAGCAGAGCCCAAGCATGACGTAGCAGACGTCGAAGGGGATGACGAAGATGGAGAAAAGCATGGCGAGCAGGGTTCCTCCTGCGCAGGTGATGGCCATGATTTTGACGGCCAATAGGTTGTGGCAGTAGATCCAGACCATGCTGATGGTGAAGATCATGGCGAGCAGCAGCACCGTGAACTCGCCGATGGATACGGGCATATCGGTGATGTAGTCCTGACTGTATTTCATGCCCACGACGAAATAAACCACGCAGGCGAATCCGCTGAAGAGGAGCGAGCCGGTCATGCCCTCGCGGTAGAGCATCAGGAAGAAGGCGAAATAGACTAAGGCAGAACCTGTCTCCTTCTGGGCGATGATGAGTATCATGGGCAGGAGAATCATCGCGATGGCTTTGCCGATGTCCTTGGTCTTGCGGATGCTGAAGCCGTATTCATCCATCAGTTTGCCAAGTGCCAGCGCGACGGCGAACTTGGCGAACTCGGCTGGCTGAATCTTCTGACCGCCTCCAATGGGGAGCCATGAACGGGAACCTTTCGTGTCGGGAGCGATGACGATGGTGACGGCCAGCAGGATCATCATCGCGCCGTAGATGACGTAGGCGGCAGTGTCGTAGAAGCGCTTCTCAATGAGCATCAGCACGGTAGCCAGCACGAGCGATGTTCCGCCCCACACGATCTGTTTGCCCGAGTTGGTCTCCCAGCTGAAGAGGTCAGGATGGTTGAAGTCGTAGCAGGCACCGCACACGCTGAACCATCCCCATACGATGAGTATCACGTAGAGCAGGATGGTCACCCAGTCGATGCTGAGGAATATGCCTTTATTATCTCTCTCTTGTTCCATAATCGATATGTCTGTTCTGGAAGGACGTAGCCTTAGCCTCGCTGGCCGGCGAAAGTTTGCCGTTGATGAACTGCTCCATCATGAGCGCCCCGATAGGTACGCCGAAAGTAGCTCCAAAACCGCCGTTCTCCACATAGACGGCGATGGCAATCTTTGGATTGTTCTTGGGGGCGAATCCCATGAAGGCGGAGTGGTCCTTACCGCGGTTCTGGGCTGTTCCTGTCTTGCCGCAGACCTCATACATGGAGGTGTTGGCACTGCGGCACGTACCTCCCAGCACCGCCTTGCGCATACCCTCCGCCACCATATTATAATACATGGTGTCCACTTTGGTCGTGTGCTTGACTAGCAAACTGTCGGCAATCTTTCCGCCTTCGACCGCCTTGACGATGTGGGGTGTGATGTAGTATCCACGATTGGCGATGGTGGCACCGAGATTGGCAATCTGGAGCGGCGTGAGTGTCACCTCGCCCTGTCCGATGGCGATAGAAATGACGCCCAGTGCGTTCCACTGTCCGAGACGCCTGTCGTAGTAATCTGCGTTGGGAATCATGCCGCGTGCCTCGCCCGGGAGGTCAACGCCCAGTTTATATCCGAAGCCCATCGAAACCATATAGTCC
The DNA here is from genome assembly GCA_017534815.1 of Bacteroidaceae bacterium. Taxonomy (GTDB): domain Bacteria; phylum Bacteroidota; class Bacteroidia; order Bacteroidales; family Bacteroidaceae; genus Minthosoma. Next base: position 27,663 of record JAFXVS010000060.1, read on the forward strand.
TTCCATGTTGTCAGCGCCTCCTGGATGTTCTTGTATTTCGTTCTGTTGTTTAACATGTGGTAAAGTCCCCAGCAGAAATAGCCGTTGCACGATGTGGCGATGGCTGGAATGAGGGGCAGGGGAGAACCGTGTCCGTGGCAACCCACACGCATACCCTTGGTGACGAAGCCTCGATAGCACGGGTAGGCAGTGGATGAAGTGATGATGCCCTCCTGCAGGAATGTCAGTCCCTGAGACGTCTTGAATGTGGAGCCTGGAGGATATGTGCCGGCGATGGCGCGGTTCAGCATGGGCTTCATCGGGTCGCGCTGCATCTCCAGCATCTGCATGCCACGTTGTTTGCCCTCCATGCGGTGCGGGTCGTAGCTGGGGGCGCTCACCATGCAAAGAATCTCGCCTGTCTTCGGCTCGATGGCGACGATGGCTCCCATCTTTCCCTCCATCAGACGCTCGCCAAGCGCCTGCAACTTGGCATCGATGGACAGGGTGAGGTTCTTGCCTGGCACAGGCTTACGGTCTAAAGCGCCATTGCGGTAATGCCCCTGAATGCGTCCGCGGGCATCGCGCAGCAGAATCTGAACGCCCTTCACGCCTCGCAACTCCCTCTCGTAACTGCGCTCCACACCTTGCTTGCCGATGTAGTCGCCTGGAGCGTAATACTCGTCCTCATCCACCTCCTTCTGCGACACCTCCGCCACATCACCCAAGATGTGGGCACAATGGTCAGTAGCGTAACGTCGGATGGTTCGTTCGCGAATGAAGAAGCCGTGGAATCGGAAGAGTTTCTCCTGAAGGACGCCGTATTCCTCCGCTGAAATCTGCGGCATGAATAGTTGCTGTGTGTAAGTGGAATAACCAGGATTCTTATTTTTGTCTTTGATTAGCGCCATACGATCATCGAACTGCTTCTTGCTGATGTCAATCGTGCGGCAGAAGTCGAGCGTGTCGAGATTGTGAACGTCTCGCATGATGACCATGATGTCGTAGGCAGGTTGGTTGTAAACAAGCAGTTCCCCGTTGCGGTCGTAGATGACACCACGGGCAGGAAAGATGACATTGTTGAAGAAGGCGTTGTTGTCGGCACGGCTCTTGTACTCTTCATCTGAGAGTTGCAAAAAAGCCAATCGGATGATGTAGCACAGGACAATGACCAATGCTATGCCGGCAAGGACGAACTGACGATAATCGTAAACATGGTTCTTCATGGCTTTCTACGAATGATGCTCAGGGTCTTTCGGAGCACGTATAATCAATTCGATGCAGATAATGATGAGGGTGGAAAAAATGGCACCTCCTCCAATGGACAGGAGGGTCAATGGCCAGTCCACCAGCGTGAGCGCATCCAACAGATAGAAGCAGCCATGCAGTATCAACATCAGGAGGAGTACGTAGAAGGTATAGTTCCAGAATCCTAACGTCTTGAACGAGGGAATGAGATCATCTTCCGAATCGCGAGGTGCCATTCGGTTGAGCAAGACGGGTTGAATCATTGCAATCAGCGTGCATGACGCTGCCGCCATGCCTGCAGTGTTGCTGAACATGTCGAACAAGAGACCGATGGCAAAAGCCCATATTAGCACCTCCACGCGTGACGTGTTGCGATGGAAGCACACTACCATGTAGCCTATCACCAAGGGAGTGATATAGCCAAACAGGTGAATGTGGTTGAACACCAATACCTGTGTGAGCAGCAGGATAAAGAGCCTGCCTATGCGCATGAGAACATTTGAATTCATCTGACAGAATCGGTGTTAATGGTGGTCTCGGTGGTTTCTATTTTTTTCTCCAAATCTTTTTCCTGATTAATGAGAACGCTATCCTGCTTGGTGGGGTCAGCCGCCATCTCTTCGAGCATGCGACGCTCAGGGGCAGAGTAATTGGTGATGACAGACACTTCGCGTAGGGTGGTGAAGTTAGCGAACAGCTTCACCTTCAGGAAATAGGACATGCCGTCAGGGGAGTCGCCGATTTCCTGCACCACGCCAATGGGAAGTCCTGGGGGAAAGATATCGGAGTATCCATTTGTCTCCACAATCTCCTTCTTCTTCACGGGAGCATGTCGAGGCACACTCGTCACGTATGCGATGTTGGCATAGCCACGTTGCCAAACCAGCGAGCCAAAAAACTCCGAGGTACGCAGACGGCAACTGATCTTGCTGTTGACATTGAGGAGAGGCATGACGATGCTGTAGTGGCGGCTGGTCATGTAAACGATGCCCACCACACCACGGGAACAGATGACACCCATCTCAGGACGTATGCCATCAGCCTCACCCTTGTTGATGGTGATGAGGTTGTTGGTCTTGTGGAGGGTCATATTGACCACCTGAGCATTCACTAAATCATACTGTTGAGGCAGAGCTGGCATCCGTTTCAAACTGTCCCGCTGCATGGCCTCCATTTGCTGACGCATCAGATAGACCTCCTTGCGTAGTTGCTCGTTGGTCATCTCCAGCTCTTGATTCACTTCCTGTAGATGGATATATGACGTAATGCCACTAATGACGTTGTAGGTGGTCCCTACTACGTCATTAGCAGTCGTGAAATATACATTTTTTTGGTATCCATTGCCACTGAAGAGAAAGACAAGGCTGATCACCTCCAGCAACAGGAACACAAACCAATGCTTATTGTGTATGATTAAGTCAATCAGTGCACGCATTACGCGTTTATCTCATCAGGAATTGGAAATTGTGAACGTTCTTCAGGGCGACGCCTGTTCCCTTTGCCACAGAGTGCAATGGGTCGTCATCCACATGGAACGGAATCTGAATTTTGTCGCTCAAGCGTTTGTCAAGTCCTCGCAGCAATGCACCACCGCCTGTCAGCCAGATGCCGTTGTTCACGATGTCGGCATACAACTCTGGTGGAGTGGCCTCGAGTGCCTGGAGTACAGCAGTCTCAATCTTGGCGATGGTCTTGTCGATGCAGTGTGCAATCTCTTGATAGCAAACAGCAATCTCTAGTGGCAAGGCGGTGATTCGGTTTGGCCCATGAACCACGAAATCCGCAGGAGCTTCGTCGCCAAGGTCTGTCAATGCAGAACCGACATTGATCTTGATGCGCTCTGCCATACGCTCAGATACTTTCACGTTGTGCTGGCGTGCCATATATTCTTGGATGTCAGCTGTCAATTCGTCACCTGCCACACGGATGGAGTTGTTGCTCACAATACCACCCAATGAGATAACGGCGATCTCCGTAGAGCCACCACCTATATCGACAATCATCTGTCCTTCTGGTGCTTCCACGTCAATGCCACATCCGATGGCGGCTGCCATAGGCTCAAAAAGCAGATAGACATCGCGTCCGCCAGAGTGCTCTGCACTGTCGCGCACAGCACGCAGTTCCACCTCAGTCGAACCAGAAGGAACACCGATGACCATGCGGAGTGATGGAGTGAAGAGATGATGTCCAGTCTTCACCATTTTGATGAGTCCACGCATCATCTGCTCGCAAGCATAAAAGTCGGCAATCACACCGTCACGCAAGGGACGGCAGGTACGGATGCCCTCATGCTCTTTTCCGTACATCATCTTGGCCTTGTGGCCTACGGCAATCATTTTGTTGTTCTTCTTGTCAAGCGCAACTACCGATGGTTCATCCACCACCACCTTGCCATTGACGGTGATGATGGTGTTGGCGGTGCCAAGGTCCATCGCTATATCTTGTGTCAAAGAGAAAAATCCCATAATTCAGTCCTATTTACAATTTTCAGTCTTTTTTACCTCACTCTGTGTTTGTTGTTCCCTTCTTATTTTGCGAAATATGCATGGATGGCTGTGTCGTAATGGCTGGAAGTAGCGAATGCACGCTCAGCGAACTGCTTGCGTTGTGCTTTCGTGGTCTCTGCACCTTGTGCCTTGACGATGTCGAGCAGAGGCTTGTACTCAGCCTTGCTGGGCACGATCACTACATCATTGAAGTTCTTGGCTGCAGCGCGGATGAGCGAAATGCCGCCAATGTCAATCTTCTCGATGATGGTCGGTTCGTCATTGGTCGATGCCACTGTCTCCTCGAAGGGATAGAGGTCAACAATGACCAGATCAATTTCTGGAATCTCATATTTAGCCATCTCCTGTTGGTCGCTTTCCAATTCGCGGCGACCGAGAATGCCACCAAACACTTTGGGATGCAGCGTCTTTACACGACCTCCCAAGATAGATGGATATGTTGTCAAATCCTCGACTTTCTGGCATGGATAGCCGAGACTTTCGATAAATGCTTGTGTACCTCCTGTGGAAAGGAATTTTACCCCATTTTTGTTCAGTTCTGCAAGCAACTCGTCCAATCCGTCCTTATGGAACACAGACACGAGCGCGATCTTGATTTTCTTTACGTCAGCCATTTTTCTTTCCTTGATTTGATGATTAAAACTTATTGATTATTCAATCTTTTGCCTTACAGAGTGCAAAGTTAGGCATTTCTTCTGATACATTATTGAAGAAATGAATGTTTTTTCATCTTTCCGAAGATTTTTCTTGTCAGAACGAAAACTTTACACTAATTTTGAACCCGTAAACATCAAACCGATTAAATTATGCGACATTTCACCCTCTTGCTCCTGCTGCTTTTGACAGCGTCTGCACGAGCACAATTTTTCTTCGATTTCACACCTCGTCAACAGATGGAACAACGACAGGAACGTTTCACGCCTCCTGAGTTCAAGGGTGGGGAAGAGGCCGTGAAGGCATTCCTTCAGAAAAACTTCAAAAGCCCGGCAGTTCGCGAGAATGTGGATGGCAGAATTGTGGTTGCAGTGATTGTCAATGCAAAGGGGAATGTGGAGGAGGCGCAGGTCGTGCGCTCTATGACGAAAAGCCTTGATGCTGAGGCTATCAAGGTGTGCAAGAAGATGAAATTCAAGCCTGCCACATCAGGAAAAAAGAAGGTGAGAGGTCGTGTTGACATCACCTTCCCTATTCGTCGCGGAAGACTTTCCTTTTTTGATTTGCCCACCACCGATGTGTGACGGGCAAATTCTTATTTCACCCTTACAAATAGCGTGTTGCTGGTGTAGGATTTTCCTGCATAATCCGTGGTCAGACTGATGCCCAATGACGTGTGGCCACGAGTGCGGTTGCCGTGCACACGTCCTGTGTAGCGAATTTTCTGCCCTGGCTGCAAGGTGGTGGTCAGCGAGGGTGATACGCTGAATGATTTTGGCTCGTTTACATTCAGGTAAATCACGATGTCGCGCAAGACGGAATTGGATGTGTTGGTGATGTATCCCTCCACTTCAATCGTCTCACCTTTAGAGATATAACCGTCACCGTCTGTATCCATGTAGGAGAGTTCAGAGATGCTCAGCACACTGGAAGCGATGTTGCCATTGCCGATCTGATAATTGCAAGTGTTCACATTGCCTTGATAGCCACCTTGATAGCCACCCTGATAACCGCCATCATAATTTCCCTGATAGCCGCCACTTGTCTGATAACCGACGTTATGATCATCATATCGGTCATACTGGACGCCGTCGTTTGACCGTCTGTAGTCTTCATAGCGACGCGCTTCAGCCTTTTCCTGTTCTTCGATTTGAGAAGTGATGCCCACACCAAGGATGGCACCGATGCCCATGCCGATGAGGCTACCTAATGCGGCGCTTTCGCCACGGAAGTGACCATGACCCGAAAGGGCACCCACTGCGCCACCCACATGGCTGCCGATCATTGCGCCGGTCACGCCGCCAGCGGCCTGGTAGGAACTGGTGCAGCTGCTTGCCAGAAGGGCAGTGGCTAACGTCAAACATGCGAATTGATTCTTTTTCATTGCTTTAATGTTTTTAATTGATTGTTGAACATTTGTTTACTTAGTCAGGTCTCTCTTCTGCTATATAGTCGTCAATCAATTTTCTGGCTATCGACATCTTGTCGGGGATGGGAGGAAGGTGGTCGCGATTGAACCATCCTGCGTTGCTCAGCTCCTCCTCCTGCACCTTCACTTCGCCGCTCACGTAGTCGGCGGTGAAGCCTATCATGATGCCACAAGGGTAGGGCCAAGGCTGGCTCCCGAAATATCTGATGTTCTGAATTTCCAATCCCACTTCTTCCGCCACCTCACGTTTCACACACTGCTCCAGCGTCTCGCCTGTCTCCACAAATCCTGCCACCAATCCGTACATCTCGCTGCGTCTGAAGTTCTTCGCATGCACCAGCAGGATGTCATCCCCGCGTCTGATTCTCACGATGATGGCGGGGCTCACCTGCGGCCACACTTCCTTGCCGCAGTTGGTGCATTGCTTGCTGATGGCTGTGACACGTTTCATGGGGGCACCACACACGCCGCAATACTTGGTGTTCGAATCCCAATACAGCAATTCCGATGCCTTGCCTGCCGCATTGTAGAACGCTCTGGGCAGCAATGCCCACGACTCCCTCAGTCCCACGGTCACCATTCCCTTCAGGTCGGAGGGTGGGGTGCTCAGGCTGTAGGCCATGCAGGGAACGCCATCGATGGGGGGCAGTTCCTGACGGGGAGTCCAATCCTTCATGGCGAATGGCGGCTCCATCATGCATGGAACCCGGTAGCCGTTCCCGTCATGTTCCAGCATCAGCGAGTTGCCGATGAACACAAACCAGTATGTCTGTTGCTTCTCCATGCCTTGTCTTGCAAATTTGCGGCAAAATTAGGCATAATTTGAGACATGAACGCCATTTTTTGTCTTTAAAATCATTAAAAAAGTTAAGAGTTTCAAGAATAGTTGTGAATTCGGACAAAAACGACTACATTTGTACTCAAATTCAGCAAAGCACATGACAAACGTATATCGCACGTACATTTATATTATATTGACCCTCCTCGCATCGTTGTGCGTCAACACGCTCCATGCACAGAAGAAGGACAAGCCCAAGAAGCAGAAACATGTAGAAACTGTGGTGGCGGAGATCCAGCCCGATCCCGTCGCCAGCAAAGCACGTCCCGACCGACATCCCAAACCTCTGGAGATGCCGCTCTTCGCCAATGATGTTGCCCGAAGCGGAAAGGGCACGGGAGGCAGCGAGGCGCATGGCATCGACGTGAGCCACTATCAGGGACGCATCAACTGGGACGAAGTGGCGCGCGACCCCAAAGTCACCTATGTCTATCTGAAGGCCACGGAGGGTACGGGCAATCAGGACGACACCTACCGATATAATTTCCAGGAATGCAAGCGAGTGGGTCTCAAGGTGGGTGCCTATCATTTCTTCCGACCACAGCTCCCGGCCAAGGGACAGTTCGACAACTTTATGTCGCGGGTCGAGACGCGCAAGCAAGACCTCCTGCCCGTGGTCGACATCGAGACCACCAACGGCGTGTCCGATGCCGTCCTTCAGTCACGTCTGCTCGAATTCTGCGAACTATTGGAGCGCGAGTTTGGCAAGAAGCCCATCATCTACACGGGCAAGAACTTCTACAACAAGCACATCCACAGCAACTCGCGTCTGCGTTCCTACAAGTTCTTCATCGCCGCCTATTCCTTCATCGAGCCCGACCTCTACGACGACAACGACTTCGTCCTCTGGCAATACTCCGCCACAGGTTCCGTGCGCGGCATCCGCGGCAATGTTGATATGAGCCGATTTGTCGGGCGTCACGACATCCGCGACATCCTCTACAAATAAGGCCGTCATTCATTCGGGGGGGAAGAAAAATCCTCCCGAATGTTTTTCTATATAAATAATAATGTGTAACTTTGCCGCCGAAAGTCAAGTGACGAAGGAATGATGACCCACCAAGGACTACATATAAACTATGTTGACGGGCAAAATATAGACAATCAATATAATGTATAACAATCAAAACAAATCAACAATGCTAAGAATGAGAAGTTTATCATGGGCACGGGCTTGCATGACGCTCGTCGCCTTGTTCTGCTTCCTCGTGGGGGCAAATGCGCAGAAGGATCTGCCTTATGAGTATGGATTCGAGAATTATAAAGAAGGAACGGGTACGGCCGGGGCTTCCATATATGAGGAGGACTGGACTTATAAGAAGGATAGTGAAGCTCCAACATATGGGAATTTCTCACTTGATCCTTCAAACCCCCATACGGGAAGTTATGCATTCAGATTCCGATCTACTGCCGCAGGCTACACCCAGTACCTCATCTCTCCGGAGTTTAATGCAAGCCAAGGCATCTTCGTGTCTTTTTGGCACATGGCAGTAGATCTTTACGGTGACAAAACTTTCCAAGTGGGCTATTCCACCACGAATAATGATGTCAGTGAATTTACTTGGAGCGATGAGGTGGCTGTAGGCTCTACTTATCAATATTATGAGAACACTTTTCCTGTTGGAACGAAGTACATAGCCGTCAAATTTACCCGAAGTGATAACGAATGTTTAATCCTCGATGACTTCTTCTTCGCATATGGTTACTGGGGCGTGTGGCTGGAAAAGTCTAGATCTTCAGCTTATGATGTGCTGCAGGATTACCTCCGCATCTCTTTTGTGGACGCAACGGCCTTGGCGCAATCGGCACCCTGCTACGTGTTGGAGTACGCATCTCGGCAAAGAGCGAAGACGCTTGCCGATGCGCTGAATGAAGGGAGATCCACGGCCTATCTCGTTGACATGAGAAAAGGAACATTCCTCGATGTCAAGCCATACACCCTGGTGAGTGATGAGGAAGTTGGTTCCGCCACCTACACCAAGACCCTCACAGGCCGCACGAACAAGCACCAGGCATGGATGCTCCCATTCGACTACACCATCACCGACGATGACGTGGACAACTTCAAATTCTACAAGATCAACATGATTGCCAACGCCCCCGACCCCGGCACCGAGGCATCCGACGAGATGTGGGTCTTCCTGAAGGGGCTCAAGGCCGGCGACGTGCTCCACGCCAACATGCCATACGTCTATAAGCCCATCGTCGATGTGGACGAGTACGTGTTCGCCACCGACGCCGCCACCACCCTCAAGGCCTGTCCCACGGACGTCGTGCTGAAGACCGAGACCGCCGAGGACATCTATTCCTTCTACGCCAACTACACCAATTCCACCGCCACGGCCGAGGATCCCTTCTACTACGTCGGCATCGACGGCAGCGTCAGCCTGGGCGACAACGGCACCGTGACCGTCGGCCCGAACCGCTGGATCATCCGCAAGACCAGCAAGTTCGGCGACACTCCGGCATACTCCCGCGTGATGCGCTTCATCGACGAGGAGGGAACCACCGCGATAGAATCGGTCGAGACCTCAGAGCAGACCGCCGAGGGCGAGTGGTACACCATCAGCGGCGTGAAGCTTGACGGTGCGCCCGCCGAGCCCGGCCTCTACATCGTGAACGGAAAGAAAGTCCTCATCAAATAAACCCGCCCGGCGACAATGAAGAAGCAATACGAACAGCCTGCCATGCAGGTGACGGAGATGGAGGAGCACTCCATTCTCGAGACCAGTCCGAGCAGTGTCATCCCCCCCGGAGAGAAGAACCAGCCCGCCGGCGCCCGCAGTCTTGACGACGACTGGGACGACTAAGACGACTAAGACGAAGATTGGAAGGGGTACCCCCCGTGGAAAAGCTCTCGACATCGTCGGGAAGGTCAACACACCCTATGGAGACCTTCCCGACGATGAAAATAAGCCCTCCACACCCCGTGGAAAGGTTCCTGACGATGAAAAGAAGCCTTCCACACCCCATGGAAACCTTCCAGACGACGTCTAGAGGCTCGACATACCCTATGGAGACCTTCCCGACAATGTTTAGAGGCTCGACATACCCCATGTATGCCATTCGGATTTTAACATTTCGAGGCTGAAACGCCCTAAAACAGGGACTTTTATTTTTTTTGCACCTTCGGCGGATAAAATAAAGGTATAAAAAAGGACATGAGAAAATCAGTGGAGACACCGTCCCTTGCGAGGCGATGTCTCCATTATTTTTTTATATTTTTTCCTGTTTTTTTATATTTTTCTTTCGGCGCCACCGGCGCAACTAACATCCGTTATTATTTCTTGAAGTAAGCGCGGAAGTGGTTGAAGATGCGGTCCTTGATGCTGGTCGAGGGCTTGATGTTGTCGCCTTCGGCCAGTATTTCGATGGCCTTGCGCTCGTCCTTCGAGAGGGTCTCGGGCATATAGACGGAGATGTTGATGATCTCGTCGCCGCTCTGGTTGCCGTAGCTGTTGATGTCGGGGATGCCCTTGTTCTTCAGGCGGAGCACGGTGCCGGGCTGCGTGCCGGCCGGGATGGCTATCTTCGCCTTGCCGTCGTGGGTGGGCACTTCGAGCGAGGTTCCCAACACGGCCTGCGGGATGGTGAGCAGGAGGTTATAGACGAGGTCGACGCCATCGCGCATCAGTTCGGGATGCGGCTTCTCGTGTACGAGTATCTGGAGGTCGCCGTTCACGCCGTTCCGACGGCCTGCGCCGCCTTTGCCCTGGAAGTTGTAGGCATAGCCCTCGACGAGTCCGGCCGGCAGTTCGACCTCCACTTGCTTCTCGCCCTTGACGATGCCCTCGCCGTTGCAGTGCTTGCACTTGTTCTTGATGACGGTGCCCTCGCCGCGGCAGGTGTCGCAGACGGTCTGTGTCTGCATGATGCCGAGCATGGTCTGGCGGGTCTTATAGACGACGCCCTGTCCGTTGCAGGTGCCGCAGGTGGTTTCCTGGCCGTCTTCGGAGCCGGAGCCGTTGCAGTGGGGACAGGTGATGTCGGTGCGCACATTGAACTTCTTGGTGACGCCGTTGACGATGTCGTTGAGGTCGAGCTCAATCCTCATGCGCAGGTCCTGACCTTTATAGACGGGCTTGCGGTGCTGTCCGCCGCCGCCGAAGCCGCCGAACCCGCCGCCGAATCCGCTGAAGCCTCCGCCGAATCCGCCGCCAAACACGTCGTTCATCATGCTGAAGATGTCGTCCATCGACATGCCTTGTCCGCCGCCGAAGCCGCCCGCGCCGGGACCGAAGGCGTCGGGACCGAATTGGTCATACCGCTGACGTTTCTGGGGGTCGCGCAGCACGTCGTATGCCTCTGCCGCCTCCTTGAACTTCTCCTCAGCCTGTTTGTCACCCGGATTCCTGTCGGGGTGGTACTTGATGGCCATCTTCTTGTAGGCCTTCTTGATCTCGTCGTCGGAAGCTGTCTTCGACACTCCCAGCACCTCGTAGTAGTCTCTCTTTGCCATGCTCTATACGCTAAACTCTATGCTCTAAGCCCTAAACTCTATGCTCTAAGCCCTAAACTCTATGCTCTAAACTCTAAACCCTAAGCTCTAAACCAATCACTCCGCCACTGCCACTTTGGCGTAGCGGATCACTTTATCGTTCAACGTATAGCCGGGTGTCATGCAGTCCATCACCTTGCCCTTCATCTCGTCCGGCTGTCCGGGCACCATCGCGATGGCCTCGTGCAGGTCGCTGTCGAACGGCTGCCCCACCACGTCCATCTTCTTCAGCCCCTCCTGAGCCAGCAGCTTGAAGAACTTGTCGATGATCAGGTTCAGTCCCTCCTTCACGGCGGTCACGTCCTCATATTTGTCCATGTTCTGCTGTGCGCGCTCCAGGTCGTCGATGATGGGCAGCAGGGTGGTGATGACTTTCGAGCCGCCATTCTTGATGAGGTCGGCCTTCTCCTGCATCACGCGTTTGCGGAAGTTGTCGAACTCGGCCACCTTGTACAGCTGCTGGTTCTTCAGATCCTCCACCTGCTTCTCCAGTTCGGCGATCTTCTCCTCCGGCGTCAGTTCCTTGGGCGCCTCGGCCTCTTTCTCTTCAAGGTTTTCTGCCTTCTCGTCGGCCACGTTCTCCGTGTCCTCGGCAGCTGGGTTCACGATTTCCTCGTCAACCTCTTCTTTCTTTATATCTTTTTCCATGATTCTAATGATTTTTTGTCTTCCCTTGTCACTGACAAAAGTGATGCCACCCCCTGAAACTCTGGCACACGTGTGACATTGTGTCACCTCTGTGCCATGCTCTGTTCCCATCCGTCTGCATCACCGACGAAAAAAATAAGGAGCACCCGTGGGTTGGATGCTCCTTTCGTTTGTGTGTGTGGATGGTTTAGAATCGGCCACCGCCTCCTCCGAAGCCACCGCCTCCTCCGAAGCCACCGCCTCCTCCGAAGCCACCGCCTCCGCCGCCACCACGGCCACCGCCTCCGCCGAATCCACCACCGTCACCGCCGGGCATCATGGCGGGTGCCTCGTTCATGAAGCTGCGCATCTCGCGAAGGTCGCGGCGTGCGCTACGTGAGCCGTAGAGGTTGAAGCGCCAGATGAAGTGGGCCATGACGTAGGAGTAGATGGCGTTGGTCTCGCGGTCGGAGCGTGAGTTGGCGCTGATGTTGCGCGAGATGTTGCTGCGACGGTTGAGGATGTCGCGCGCCTCGATGGAGATGGTTGCCTGCTTGCGGTAGAGGAACCTGTAGCTGACTTGGGCATTCCAGATGAGCTCGTTGGTGTTCATGTTGGCGGATGAGTAGCCGCGGCGTGAACTCATGTTGATGTCGGTGGAGAATCCGAAGCCGTTGTCGAAGTTGCCGGTGGAGGAGAGTCCGTAGTTGAAGTTGTAGGTGTCCTGGTTGCCGGTTGCGACCATCTGGTTCTTGGTCTTGTTGTAGTTGAAGTTTCCGTTGGCACGGATGTCGAAGTTGTTCAGTCGCAGGGTGATGCTGAGGCGCTCGCGGACGCTGATGTCCTTGGTGTTGTTCTTGTAGGTCTCCTGATCCTGACTGCGGTAGAGGTAGCTGACGTGGTTGTTAAGGGACGCGTCGGTGCTGGCGTTCATGCTGAGCTTGGACCAGAAGAGTGGGGTGTTGAAGCCAATGGTGCCTCGGATGTTCCAGTTGCCGTTGATGTTCTCGGGGCGTGAGCGCTGTCCACCGGTCTCCTCGTTGTACTCGGTGCGCTGTGCGATGCTGTTGCGCGTGGTGCCGTAGGAGAAGTTGCTGTTGATGCTCTGGTTAGTGGCCTGGAAGTAGTTGTTGTAGTCGAGGCTGAAGTTGTGTGTGAAGGACGGCTTCAGGTTGGGGTTACCCTCGCGGATGTTGAGCGGGTTGCTGTTGTCGGTGAGGGTGAAGAGGTCAGTCATCTCCGGCTGCTGGGTGTTGCCTCGGTAGGTGAAGCGCAGGGTGTGCTGACGGGTGAATCGGAGTCGTGCATTCAGCGTAGGTGAAACGCGTGAGATGTTTCGGCTGGCGATGGTGTCGAGTCCCTGGTACTGGTAGATCATCTTCTGGTTCTGTGCCTCGACGCGTACTCCGGCGCTGATGTTGAGCAGGGAGGTGATGTATCGGAGGGAGAACTCGAGGTTATGAGTCTTGTTGATGTTGTCGGTGTAGCGCGAGAGGGAGTCGCTGAGGAAGTCCGCGTAGTACTCGGGCAGATGTCCGAAGCGCTGGTAGTAGTCCCACACCTCATAGCCGCGCTCATCGTCCTTGGCGAAGTCGTAGGTCTGTCCGTCGGAGTGGCGCTTGGAGTACTGGTAGTTATAGTTGGCCTGTGCGATGAGGTTGCGCAGGATGGGCTCCGAGTAGGTGAGTCCGACGCTGTAGTTCTTGTTGTCAGAAGGGTTGTTGCGCAGGCGGAAGGTGAGGTCCTCGCGTCCGTTCTGCTGGTAGTAGGTCACGTTGCTCCAGTTGTAGTTCTTGTTCTTGTTCTCGCTGAGGGTTCCGTTGGCGCGGATGCTGACGTTACGTCCGTTGCTGCCTGTCACGGCTGATGGACCGAACCATGGGCCACCACCGAGACGACGGTTGAGGAGAAGGTTGCCGGATAGGTTGTAGTTGTCGCCGTCGCTCCAGTTGGTGGACTCGTTGAGGTTGACCTTGATGTCGTCGGGGACGAGATCGTGCTGGCTGAGCGGGTCTGTCACGTTGCCCTGATATGGGTCATCGTTGAAGGTGGCTGACGAACTGCCAGAGGAACTCTTGGTCTTGCCGGTGGAGATACGTGGCGTGAACTGGAGCGTGGTCAGTGAGTCAATCTGCCACTCGATGCGGAAGTCGCTGTTGAAGTTGTTATTGCGGTTGTTGTTGCCGTTGAGACTGTTGCTGTAGGAAGCGGCGCGCACGAAGTTCTGGCTGCTGCTCTTGGTGTAGGAGTGGCTCTTATTATAGTTGAAGCGGAAGTTGCCGCCGAACTCGAGCTTTTCAGTGTCGAACATGAGTCGTCCGCCAATCTGACGGGCGGTGGCGTTGCCGTTGCTGCCGGTGTTGTTCTGCGAGCCGATCACGTTGCCCTGCATCGTGTCGGAGAATCGGTTGAGCATTCCGCGGAAGGAGTAGAGCTTCTCTGTTCCGTAGCCTGCATCGATGTTGCCGAACCATCCCTGCTGGAATCCCTTCTTGATGGTGAGGTCGAGCACAGTCTCCTCCTCGCCGTCGTCAATGCCTGTGATTCGGCTGAAGTCCGACTGCTTGTCGTAGGTCTTCACCTTATCGACTATTTCGGCGGGCAGATTCTTCATCGACATGTTCTGGTCATTCCCGAAGAACTCCTTGCCGCCCACGAGGATTCGGCGCACGGTCTTTCCGTTCACCTTGATGGTGCCGTCCTCGATAGTCACGCCCGGAAGCTTCTTGATGAGGTCTTCCAGCACGCTCCCCTCGGGCACCTTGAAGGCATCAGCATTGAAGATGAGGGTGTCGTCCTTCATCTCCATCTCCTTCAGCTCGCCCGTCACCACAGCGTCATTCAGCTTGATGCTGCTCTGGGTCATCAAAATGGTGCCAATGGCCTGATTGCCCTTGTTGTTCGCCTTGCGGTTCACCGTGATGGCGCGATAGAAGTCATTGTAACCTACGTAAGAAACTTTGAGGATGTAATTTCCGTCCTTCACGCTCTTGATGCTGAAGGAGCCGTCTCTGGTTGTGGCATTGCCCGCAACCATGCGTGTCGTGTCTGTGGTCATAACTCTCACGGTACTGGCAATCAATGCCTCACCGTTTTCACTGTCAATCACTTTACCTGTCAGCGTTGACTGCGCATACGATGCGATGGTCATTGCTGTGAGAATGAGAGAGAGGATAGTTCTCTTGGAAATAGCCATATTTAGTTAGTTTGGGTTTTGGGTTTGTGATAATAAGACCCTCATCAAGCCCAAAAGTTTAAGAGCAACCAGGAAAAAGTGTCAGCAAAGGATCAATAAACAAAAAAAGGATTCCAAACTTTCGATTGGAATCCTCTTGAAGGTTTGCGGTGCGTACGAGACTCGAACTCGTGACCCCATGCGTGACAGGCATGTATTCTAACCTACTGAACTAACGCACCTTCATTGCAAACAAACGTGGTCTTTATCCGTTTGCGAGTGCAAAGGTACGACATTTTTACGAACCAGCCAAACGATTTCTCAATTTTTTTCATCGTAAATGCAAAAAAACTTTTCAGCAGGCCTTTTGCCCCCCTCTATTCTTTACTTGACGCCAAGTTTCTTGGCAATTTGCTTTGGAATGGCATCCTTGTGAACAAGAATATTCAAGGTCTTGTATGCGACGAAAGCCTTGGATGCGTACCACACGCCGTTGTACTTGTAGTCGGTGCCCCAAGAGTTCTTGACCATGAAGTACTCCTTGCCGTTCTGATCCTTGGCCAGTCCGTAGATGAGCATGCCGTGATCGTCGGTCGTCTCCCAGTTGTCGTAAGCCTCCTGACGCATTTCCTGAGTGACGGTGATCTCAGGCCATGGGCGTGCAGTGTAAGCAGCTCGGTTGTTGATGCCTCCTGAATGGCCGAACCAGCGGAAGTAGTCGCTGCCTTCAGTTTCTTTTGCCTTCGTAAGATCAGGACATACGGCAACGCCATCACGCGAGAATCCGTTTTCAGAGACGTCGGCACCCCATGCGAAGGTGTAACCGTTCTGCACAGCGTTCTCCATCACCTCCATAAACTCGTCGATGGGCAGGTTGTATGAAAGTCCCCAGCGCCAGTTGTCCTGCACTTCGATGATGAACTGCTCGTAGAAAGGATGGTGGCTGAAAGAGGTGAGGTTGACGTAGTCATCCATGTTCAGTCCTGTCGATGCCATGAAACTCTGGGGTGTATAGGTCTTGCCCTTGTAGGTGAATTCAGTGGGGCACTCACCCAGATAAGTGTCGAGCGTGGCCATGATGGGCTTGAACCAGATGGGGGAGAGTTTCTTCTGGCTGCCCTCGGCCACAGCCTTCACCATTGGCGTGAGGATGTTGAAGAACTCTGTGAAGTTGGGCAGTGAGTCGCCTTGCAGTGAGCCAGGTTCAGGCATCGCCGACTGGGGAATCATTCCGTAATGCTTCATGCAATAGACGCAATCGTAGAATGAGCCGCCCTGACTGAAGTCCATGTCGCCATGCAGACGGACAGTGGCTTTGGCGCGATCCTCGTAGGTCTTGTGAGCGAGGTACATCTCAGAGAAATCCCACTCGCCCTTGCCCATACGGAGCAGTTCGGCCTCGAAGAATCCGAGCGAAGAGAAAGCCCAGCAGGTGCCAGAGTTGTTCTGGTTCTTGGTCGATGTGATGGGAAGTTCCTTCACGACGGTGAACTGGAATCCTTCATTTCTTGTCTCTTCCTGTGCGAAGAGGGAAGTGCCGAGCATCATCAGCGCGGCTAAGAGCATAGTCTTTTTCATATTGTGGTTATTTTAGTTGTTTAGTTGATTAGTTGCTTAATCTTTGCTGATGTATGCTTCTACATCATCAATGTGGTAGGGGATGATCTTGTCGCCAATGATCTGACAACCTGCATCTGTGATGATGATGTCATCTTCCAGTCGAACGCCGCCAAAGTTGCGGAACGGTTCGATGGGCTCGTAGTTGATGAAGTCCTTGTGCATGTTCTGGCTCTTCCACAAGTCGATGAGATGAGGGATGAAATAGATGCCAGGCTCGTCAGTCATCACGAAACCCTTTTGCAGACGCCTTCCGCATCGCAGACAGTTCAATCCGAACTGGGTGGATGGTTGCACCTCTTCGTCGAAGCCCACGTAATTCTGTCCGAGTCCCTCCATATCATGAACGTCAAGCCCCATCATGTGGCCCACCCCGTGAGGCATGAACAAAGCATGAGCACCAACACGCACAGCCTCATCTGTGTCGCCCTTCATTAGACCAATAGATTTCAGATGGTCTGTCAGGATGCGGCAAGCTCCCAAGTGCATGTCGAGCCATTTCACGTTTGGCTTAGCATTGGCAATCACCCAATCGTGCGCCGCTTCCACTGCCTGGTAGATGTCACGCTGCTGTTGGGTAAACTTGCCTGAGATGGGAGTGACGCGTGTGTTGTCCGAACAGTAGTTCTCCTTGCTCTCAGCTCCAGCATCGCAGAGCATCAGACGTCCTGCCTCCATCGGTGTGTGGCTTGGGAACCCATGCTGAATCTCGCCATGCATCGAAAGAATCGTTTGGAAAGCATATCGGTCACCCACGCTCATGGCGATGCCCTCGATGACACCAGCGATGTATTTCTCCGTCACGCCTGGGGCACAGAGTTTCATGGCTGTTGTGTGCATGTTGTAACCAATCTCTGCAGCAGCCTTCAGTTCTACAATTTCCTCTGGCTGCTTCACGGCACGCATATCCACAATGGCCTTGATGAGTTTGACCGAAGCCTTCTCTTTCGATTGCAAGGGATGGATGCCCATGAGGTCTGCCAACTGAATCATCAGGTCGTGACGGCACTGAGGAACAAAGTGAATGGTCTGACCCTTGGCTTTGGCTGCATCAATCATTGTCTTTAGCGCCTTCATCGGAGCCGATTGTGTCACACCTACCTCCTCGGCCAGTTCCTTCACTGATGGCACATACCCATACCAGATGATGTCATCGATGTCGATGTCATCACCAAAGAAGTATTCCTGATCGTTGTCGATGTCTATCACGCCAACAAGTCCTTCACGCTTCTGGCCGAAGTAGTAGAGGAAACAACTGTCTTGACGGAAACGGTAGGTGTTGCTTGGGTAGTTGTTGGGCGCGTCGTTATTGCCAAACAGCAGGATGAGTCCTTCACCCACCCGCCGTTTCAGTTCTGCACGCCGTTGTATGTAAATATCCTTTGTATACATTGTAGGTTAGATCTTAGGTGTTGGTTGCAAAGATAAGCAATAATTCTGAATTATTTCAAACCTAATTCATGTTTTTTTGACTCATACTTGCTTTTTAGTGCCTGAGATAGCCGCTTGACCTCTGGGATGCCTTTGTCGTTCTGTTCCACACACAAATAGACGTTATCCAGATTGCGCAACACCCCAAGACGATTCTCCTCATATCTGTTCATTTCTTTCTTTGTGCTCACTTTGTCGATGCCTTTGAGGAGGTCATTTAGATTGGCAATGACACCACTGGATGGTATCTCGTATGATCGACATGCTTTCAGATATGCCTTGTCTGCTTCAGCCTTGTATTCCTGCACCAACGCTTTCTCTTGAGCGCTTAGTCCTTTCATGTCTTCTGCCAAGGTTGCTGTGGCGTCAATATATCTTTTCTTGGCATTGATCAGCCCATCAGGCGAAAGCACATTTGTCAGCCTGTCTGTGGCGATGTCAAGATTGTTGCAGATGACAGCACAGTCTTGTCCCACGTGCTCTTTCTCGGCAATGGTGTCTGCATACAACTCTTCCCATGTGGGTCCTTTCTCGTATTCCTCTATATAAATATCGCCCTTGCCATGCTTCTTTTCATCGCACGACGCAATCGTCAGCATGAGGATGACGAGGAGATAGGGCAGTGTCCTTTTCATGTTCTCTATATATAATATAATGTGTAGTTAGGTCTATATTATAATAATGTGTAGAAAGAAGGGACACATCCTGATGGACATGTCCCTTGGTTATGTTAGTCAGTGCGATTCAATTATTCTTTGGCGTCGTCCATCTTCTCCTTCAGAGCAGCGAGAGCGTCGATGTCGCCAAGTGAAGTGGAAGCTGCCACGTTCTTGATGACTGGAGCCTGCTCCTTCTGTGGACGGCTTGCCTTCTTGGCAGCAACCTCAGCCTTCTTGGCAGCCTTAGCCTCTGCACGTGCAACATCTTCGAAGATGCGAGAGTGAGAAAGGATGATGCGCTTAGCTTCCTTGTTGAACTCGATCACCTTGAATTCGAGCGTCTCGCCAAGCTGAGCCTGACTGCCGTCCTCCTTCACGAGGTGCTTTGGAGTAGCGAAGCCCTCAACACCACCTTCGAGCGCGATGACAGCACCCTTGTCGAGCACTTCAATCACCTTGCCCTCATGGATGGAATCCTGAGTGAACACCTCCTCGAACTTGTCCCAAGGATTGTCTTCCAACTGCTTGTGGCCGAGAGAGAGACGACGGTTCTCCTTGTCGATGTCGAGAACCTGTACCTCGATAGGCTCACCAATCTTAGTGAACTCAGATGGGTGCTTCACCTTCTTGGTCCAAGAGAGGTCAGAGATGTGGATGAGACCGTCAACGCCTTCCTCCACCTCAACAAACACGCCGAAGTTGGTGAAGTTGCGCACCTTGGCAGTGTGGGTGCTGCCGATAGGATATTTCTCTTCGATCTTCTCCCATGGGTCTTCCTTCAACTGCTTCACGCCGAGAGACATCTTGCGCTCTTCACGGTCGA
>JAFXVS010000061.1 GCA_017534815.1 Bacteroidaceae bacterium
GGTTTCACCAGAGAACTCCAAACCGAGGTCACGTCCATATTGTGTACCCATCAGACGGTCGCTGCCGCAACCTGCCAAGTAGGTGACACCTTCAGAACAAACGTCAATGGCCTCCAACTCTGTAGGCGACATGTTGTTCTCGATGGTGTAAGCATGCTTGAACTGACCAATTCTGGCACTGAAGGCCTTGTTGTTGGTGAAACGGTAACTCGTCCAATACTCATGCACCACGCCTCCATTAAAGTCGTGCATGAACATGGCAAACCAGCGATCGGTGATAGGAGCGGCCACTACAAGGAAGACGCGCTTCATCTCGAAGGTGTTGTAGTCCTTCTTGTTGAGTTTGTCGCCATCCTCCAGACCACCTGTGTGCTGATAAGTGAAACCGGCCTGCGCATAGCCGTCAATCTGTACGCGCTTTGCCAAGTCAACCGCCCAGTCAGGAATCTGTTCCCCCTTGGGCGCTTGGGCATTCATGCTGCCGATGCTCATAAAGCACAGCAACATCGTAAGAATCGATGTAAATCTGAATCCCATAATCTTTGATTTTTATTGGTTTTTAATTGTTTGTGTAGCAAAATTTTGGGCAAAGTTACACTTTCCTTATCATTCTGCCAAATGATTTGTGAAGAAATGTTTAACTTTGCAACCAAATTGAAAGAAAAGTATGGATAAGTTCATAGAAATCATGGACACAACGCTCCGCGACGGCGAACAGACCAACAGCGTGAGCTTTGTGCCGCACGAGAAATTGATGATCGCCCGCATGTTGCTGCTCGACCTCAATGTTGACCGCATCGAGGTGGCTTCGGCACGGGTGTCGGACGGCGAGAAGGAAGCCGTGAAGAGCATCTGCCGATGGGCTCGTCAGGCCGGTATGCTCGACCGTGTGGAGGTGTTGGGATTTGTCGATGGAAAGACCTCCCTCGACTGGATTGATGACTGCGGATGCCGCAACATCAACCTGCTCTGCAAGGGCAGCGAGCGCCATTGCCGTTTCCAACTGAAGAAAACCCTCGATGAGCATGTGGCGGACATCCGTCAGAGCATCGAGTATGCGCACCAGTTGGGCATCAGCGTCAACCTTTATCTCGAGGACTGGTCGAACGGCATGAAGGACAGCCCCGACTATGTGTTCGGCTTCATCGATGCCCTCAAGGACAGCGGCGTGAAGCGCTTCATGTTGCCAGACACCCTTGGCATCCTCAATCCCCAACTGACCGCCGCTTTCGTTCAGCAGATGGTCAGCCGCTATCCGGGCCTCCACTTCGATTTCCATGCCCACAACGACTACGACCTTGCCACCAGCAATGTCCTCGCCGCCGTTCTGGCAGGCTGTCGTGGCGTCCATACCGCTGTGAATGGACTTGGTGAACGTGCAGGCAATGCGCCGCTTTCTTCCGTGCAAGCCATCCTTCACGATCATGCTCAGGTGCAAACTCACATCAACGAAGAGAACCTCGGCAAGGTCTCCACGATGGTCGAAAGTCTCTCAGGCATCGTCATTCCGCCCAACAAGCCCATCATCGGAGAGAATGTCTTCACGCAGGTGGCAGGCGTCCATGCCGACGGCGACAACAAGAACAACCTCTACTGCAACGACCTCCTGCCAGAGCGGTTTGGTCGCAAGCGCGAGTACGCCCTCGGCAAGAACTCTGGCAAGGCGAACATCCTCAAGAACCTCGAGGAACTCGGTCTCGAACTCACGCCCGAACAGACCCGTCGCGTGACCGACCGAATCATCGAACTGGGCGACAAGAAGCAGCTCATCACGCAGGAAGACCTCCCTTACATCGTGGCCGATGTGCTCAAACACTCAGCTCCCGATGACAAGGTGAAACTTATCTCTTACATGGTCTCCACCGCCTACGGACTGCGCCCGATGGCCTCCGTCAAGCTCGAGGTCGATGGCGAAGTGTTTGAAGACTCTGCTATGGGCGACGGTATGTACGACGCCTTCATCCATGCTGTCCGCCACATCTACAAAGACCGTCTCAACCGCACCTTCCCCTGGCTCACCAACTATCAGGTCAGCATCCCACCCGGCGGCAGAACCGACGCCCTCGTCCAGACCACCATTTCCTGGACCTACAACGACCGCGCCTACCGCACCCGTGCCCTCGATGCCGACCAGACCGAAGCTGCCATCAAGGCCACCATCAAGATGCTCAACATCATCGAGAACGAAGATTAGCCAGCTGTAAGCTGAACATAGTCAAATAAAAAGGGAACGTTTCGATGGAAGCGTTCCCTTTATCATATATATTACTGGCGTGGCATGACCACAGCATCCGTTTGGGCATGCTTCATCTGGGGCGTTGGTTTCACTGTTGTCAACATGCTGTTGGGCAAGGATGCTCCTTTCAACCCCATCGATTGTGGTGCCATCGCAATGGTTGGTGGCTTCCCCGTTGTCTTGATTGTCAGCCTCTTCACCAAGAAGCTCCCACAAGCCAAGATCGACAGCATCTGGAAGTGTTACAAGTAGTTCCTGGGATAAACTTCCTACGAACTAATCAAAACAAGAAAATACTCTCACATGATTTATACATATCCCCACAAGGCTATACTTCGTGGGGATATTTTTTATTTAGAAAAAATCATGAAATGGTTTGTAGGTCATCTATTTCGTGTTCACTTTTTATATTGGAGGTTTCTCTTCCTTCACTTTGTTACATCTGTACAAATGTTTGGGCAAATAGTTCATCAACAATCATACAATTTGCCGTACCTTTGCAAAAAAATCAGAAACCTGTTTTAACTAACTAACTAATTATATTTACGTGTAATGATTAAAAATTTGACTGTAGCATTGCTGCTGACAGGTGCCCTCACCGCGACGGCACAGACGGAACCCATCCGTATTGACCTCGGCCAGAAAGGAGCCGTGGTGTCACCTAATCTCTATGGTATTTTTTTCGAGGAAATCAGCCATGCCGGCGACGGCGGCCTTTACGCTGAACTGACTCAAAACCGAGGCTTCGAGGAGCACGTGTTGCCCTCGGGCATGACCTACAAAGAGGGTAAGGCCTATGCTCCTGATGCCATGAATTATGAACACAGGAACCATCGCAACTGGAACATCCCTTGGAACCTGGAAGCAAAAAAGATGACGGGCTGGAAGGTAGTAGGTGAGAAGGCTACTGTTACTGGCGAGGTGGTAGAGGCCAAGACACCGCTGCACAAGAATACGCCCCACGCCATGCAACTGGACATCAAGAAGGTGCAGAAGGGTGGCAAAGCGGTGCTGATCAACACGGGCTATTGGGGCATCGGTCTGAAAGCTGGCGAGCAGTACGACTTGCGCTTCTACGTGAAGTCATCAAATTACAAAGGCACCATTACCGCACGGCTACAAGATGGTGGAACGGGTGCTTCACTCGGTACTGCCACTTTCAACAGCCGTCAGCTGAAGGACTGGACGGAATTGACCGGCACACTGACTGCTGAGGGTACGACTGCCCAGGGCGAGTTATCTCTGGAGTTTGACCAGAACGGCACGGTGTTCGTCGATTATGTGTCGCTCTTCCCACAAGCCACTTTCAAGGGTCGCAAGAATGGTCAGCGTGCCGACGTGGCACAAATGCTGGTTGATTTGCACCCGAAGTTCATGCGCTGGCCTGGCGGTTGCATTGTCGAGGGTGCCACGTATGAGAACCGTGTGAAGTGGAAGGAGACACTCGGCGATCCGATGACACGTCGTGGTGAGTGGGATGTATGGGGCTATCGTGCCACATGGGGCATGGGTTACCACGAGTTCCTGCAGTTCTGCGAGGACTTACAAATGGATGCTATGTTCGTCAATAATGCAGGCATGTCATGTTCCGTGCGCAATGGTGACTTCGTGAGCAGTGACGCTGATATGGATGCTGTCGTTCAGGACTTCCGCGATGCCATAGACTATGCTTTGGCAGACCCTGCCAACAACCGTTGGGCCAAGATGCGTGCAGAGGCCGGACACCCGAAGCCTTTCCCGCTGAAGTACGTGGAGATAGGTAACGAGAACGTGGGACCTGAGTACGTCACCCACTTCAACTACATCTTCAAGAAACTGCAGGCCGAATACCCACAAATCATATTCATCAACACGCTGGGGCACACAGATAGACTCTTGGCACAGATTCCAGGCAACTACATGGTGGATCCCCACTGGTATCGCGACCCCAACTTCTTCTTTGCCAACAACCATCTCTTCGATGAAGCGCCCCGCACACACGACATCTACGTGGGTGAATATGCCTGCAATGGTAGAGTTGGTGCTGGCAATCTGCTGGCTGCCATTAGTGAGGCCGCTTTCATCATGGGTATGGAACGAAACAGCGACGTGGTGAAGATGTCAAGCTATGCACCGCTCTTTGAGAACGAGAACCGTCGCGATTGGCCTTGTAACCTCATCCATATCAACAGTACTGAAGTCTATGGACGAGCTTCATATTACGTGCAGCAGATGGCAGCAGAGAACCGTCCCACCTATAATATATATGTGAGTGAGCCTACTACGGGCGATCCCAAAACTACCCGCTACTTTTGTCAGACGGGTTACGACGAGCAGACAGGCGAACTCATCATCAAGGTAGTGAATGGCACCGACCAGCCCTACAACCGCTCATTCACCATCGACGGAGCCAATAATGTCATGCCAACGGGTAAAATCATCACCCTTAATGGTGATGCCAACGATGAGAACACCTTCGAACAGCCCACAAAACTCGCACCTCGAACAACCCTCTATGGCAAGTTCGGCAAGCAGTTCGGCTATCAGTTCCCACCCATGTCCTTTACTATCATGCGCATAAAAGTGGAAATATAATACAAGAAAAATGAAAACAATACTGATTACAACATTGCTGCTTTTGCTGACATGTGCAGTGACGGCACAGACACAAGAGAAGAAAATCACGGTGACTGAGAACATCGCCTATCGTATGGATGTGGGTTCGAGCACGGTGCTTGACCTTGCACAGCCGATGTTTGGACCGCAGCAGAACAGACCTGCCATCCTCATCATTCATGGTGGAGGATGGAGCGCAGGATCGAAGAACGACATGGTGTATCGCACGCTGATGATTGACTATGCCATGAAGGGCTATGTGGTGGCCAACATGAACTACCGTCTGATTCAGGAGGCTGAACCGCCTGCCTGCATCGAAGATGTGCGTTGTGCCATCCGCTGGATGAAGGCAAATGCCAACCGATTGGGAATTGACCCTAACCGCATCGGTACATACGGTCATTCGGCTGGTGGCCATTTGTCGCTAATGGCTGGCGTATCGGCAGAAAGCAAGGCATTCAACGATGCTGCCGACCCCTGGAAACAATATGACTGCTCGGTAGCCTGTGCGGCAGGTGGAGCACCGCCCACAGAATTGGGACGTCCAGGTATTCCCTGGGGAGATCGCAAGGAGTTTTGGCCCATCGGATATATTGGTAAGAGTAAGACGCCTTTTCTTGTGTTGCAAGGCGGTGAGGATTCTGTGGTGAGACCCAACCTAACTGAGGATTGGGTGACGAAGATGCAACGTGCTGGCGCATCGGTCGATTACGTGAAGGTGCATGGTCAGCATGGTGTGGCCTTCGACCAGCAATTAGAGTTCACCCGTCCAGCGATGGATGCTTTCTTTGCCCGATACCTGAAGCACGATGATCCCAGCGTCAGTTTTGAGCAGATGAAGGTGGTTGAATATGGTGGCAGCGGCCCAAACAAGGCTGTAGCTGTACGTGAGAAATCGCTGACCGACTTCGTGGTCTATCATCCTATGGATATGAGAGAGAAGATGCCCGTGCTCGTGTTCTGTAACGGTGGGTGTATGGACACCAGTATTGGCTATGAGAATATGCTCAATGACATTGCTTCCTATGGTTACATCGTCGTAGCCATCGGCGAACTGCAGATGTTTGCCCAGCACGACAAAGATCAACACACCCCATCGTCGATGGTTGTGAAGGCACTCGACTGGATCAGTCAGCGAACTACCGACCCTGCTTCTCCTTATTATAATAAGATAGATGCAGAACGCATTGCTGCCGCCGGGCACTCCTGTGGTGGGGCACAAGTATTGGCCAATGCTGCTGATGCACGACTGAAGACCTACCTCATTTTGAATGCAGGCATGGGAGAGATGACAATGGCAGATGCCAATGCGAAAGCGTTGAAGAACCTGCATGGTCCTATTCTCTACCTCGTGGGAGGAAAGACCGATGTGGCATGGCCTAATGCCCAGATGGATTATAAGGCCATTAAAAAAACGCCCATAGTGTTAGCGGACAACACACAGAGTGGTCATGGTGGCACTTACGAACAGCCTAATGGTGGTGCTAATGCCCGTATGGTACGCGCATGGCTCGACTGGCAGCTGAAGGGTAAAAATGAGCACGAAAAGCTCTTCATCGGTGGTGACCTGACTGATTATGAGGGCTGGACCATCATGCACAAGAACTTCAAATAATCGCACGATATGAAAAGAGTCATAGTTGCTTCGTTATGGTTGTTGTTGATGACAACCGCCGTAGGACAGACCATTTCTCAATCGGCAGATTTCGTGAAGGGTGCTGATGTGGGATTCCTCACAGGTCAGGAACGACAAGGACAGAAATTCTATGATGTCAAGGGAAATGAACGCGACTGTTTGGAACTGTTAAAGAATGACTACCAGATGTCAGCCATTCGGATGCGTGTTTGGGTGAATCCTCGTGGTGGGTCGTGCGACAAGAACGAACTGCTGGCGATGGCGAAGCGAGTAAAAGCATTGGGTATGGACTTGATGGTGGATTTCCATTACAGCGACTCATGGGCAGACCCAGGCAAACAACCCATACCGAGGGAATGGCAGGGACATTCGTTCGAGGAAATGAAGCAGGATGTGCGCAACCACACCGTTGAAGTGCTAACGCTGCTGAAGGAGAATGACATCACGCCGCGTTGGGTGCAAGTGGGTAATGAAACCACTAACGGTATGTTATGGGATATGGGACACATCAAAACCAATCCTCAGCAATATGCTGGTTTCATTCGTGCTGGTTATGATGCCGTGAAGGAGGTCTTTCCAAAAGCGATTGTGATTGTTCACCTTGACCGCGGACACAGACAGGACATTTACGACAAAAACTTGGACACTATCTTGCAGTATGGCGGTAAGTTCGACATGATAGGAATGTCGCTCTATCCTTATTGGGCGATGGAAGGACATCCCGAACTAAAGGCTGATGACATCATTACCGACTGCATCAAGAACATTCGTTACGTGAGTCAAAAGTATGGCTGTGATGTGATGATTGTGGAGACAGGCTATGAGGTGGACGAGCAGCATCCTGAAATCATGGAAGAGGGGAAACGTCAATTGGCACGCGTCATTCGTGAAGCCCGCAATGAAACCAACGGGCATTGCCGAGGGGTATTCTATTGGGAACCACAGTGCAGACCGGGCGGCTACAAATTAGGAGCTTTTGACAGCAAGGGTAAACCGACGGCCATCATGGATGGCTATATAGAAAAGAAATAAAACTCTAATTCTTTCCGAATTGCGTGGGGGGCACACCATACATCGTGCGGAAACAACGGCTGAAATAACTGGTGGAAGCGAAGCCTGTAGCATCGCTGATTTCGGAGATGCTCAGACGGTTTTCAAGCAACAGTTCTGCAGCACGACGTAGGCGGATGGTGCGCATGAATTCTGTAGGTTTTTGTCCCGTTATTGACTGTATTTTTCGATAGAAAGTCATGCGGCTCATGCACAAGTCAACCGCCAGCTGCTCCACGCTATAACTGTCGTCGCTCAAGTGGGCTTCCACTTGGGCGATGGCGCTTTGTAGCCATTCATCCGACAATGTGGATGATTTAGATGGTTCATCTTGAGGTTGTTTTCCGACAGGTTTCTCTACTGCCGTCACCTCTTTTTTCATCTCTGCAAGGAATCGTTCACGCTGACGGTGCAGATACCAGATGTGACCAATGAGTGCAGAGAGAATCAGAATGAGCACGGCAAGCATCCACCATACCCATTGTGGCATACGCTCCACAACGTCGTTGTTGCTGGGTTGGCTCCAACGGCTGTCAGGTGCAGTTTCCTCCAGTTCAATACTGTAGATGCCCGCTGCTTCGCGGCTTTGTTGGCGTAGGGTGCGACGCACAGGATCATAAAGACGGACATAGCGGTCGCTGACTAACAACAGACGCCCAAGACTGTCAACATCGAGATGAGTCACGGCATCGCCATATTCATTTGAAGCATAATTGTCTGTAGCAAGATGCCCATCTTTGTAGGTCATCACTGTGCCGAAGATGGTGGCAAGCCACAAAGTGCCATCCTTCGTGAAAGTCATGGCTGAGACATCCTTCGTGTCACGAAGCACCACCGTTTCTTTGCCTTGCCTCATCTGACGGATATCTTTGCCTGTGCTGAACCACAAGTCACCGGGCTTTTTGAGCGCCAAGGCAGTGGGACGTGACGAAAGATGATATGAGATTCGAATGGAGTCCGCTATTGTACGTGTCAGTATCTGTCCGTTAAACCACGATTGCTGCTCATGGGTACTCAAAGCATAGTATCCCCCAAATCCATCGGTCACCAACTGGCGACCTTGGCGGTCGGTCATCACACGACTGAGATTGATGCTGTCAGGCCATTCTGTCGTTATCTGAACCAGTCGCCCTCCATCAAGACGAAGCATTCCGCCTTCCCATTCGGTGCCCCATAGTCGCCCCTGCTGATCTTCATGCAGGCGGAAAATATATTTGTCGCCTCCTGGATAGATATTCAATAGTATTCCTTCATCTGAATATTCATAGATCTTTTTGTTGGATGTCAGCCACCAATGACCATTTTGACTGACAATGATATCGTCCACCCGCTTGTCGTCCACCTCTGCTAATCGATGGATGCTGTAATCCTGCTTGTCCAAGACGCATGCTCCGTGAAATGTTCCAATAAGGATATATCGTCCTGCGGCTTCTGCCAAGCAGGCCACATCGTTGCTTCCCAAAAGGTCTGGATGTTCCGCGTCGCTACGGAAAACAAGTATCTGTCGTCCATCGTCACGACATACACCACCTCCTTCTGTAGCATACCAAAGAAAACCTTCCGAGTCTTGTATCACCTGCAACACACGTTCTGATGACAGTTGTTCATGGTGGGGGAGTTCAAGTCGCACGACTTGTTGCCCCATCATGCAGGTCAGCACAAGGAAGTTCAACAATAAGGTAATGATATATCGTTTCATGATGAATGGCTGTTTTTGTGCTGCAAAGATACGCATTTTTTATTGATAAAGGGTCATTGATTCCATATTGTTACATATTTGCAATTATTTGGGATTATTTTTCATCATTAAACAGAAAGAATGCAGTACCTTTGCAGCCGAAACCACTAACTAATAAAAAATATGACACAAACCTTTATGAAGACTATCTTATTTACATTGGCGCTCGTAGCCATTTGTCAAACAGCCACTGCACAAGGGGCACGCAATTTCCGACAGGGGTCTTTCACCACAGAGACTCCGACAGTTCATGACCCTGTGATGGCAAAGGAAGGTAACACCTATTACATCTACGCCACAGGCATGGGCATCCAGCAGATGACCTCACAAGACCGCAAGACTTGGACGGTCTCTCGCAATCCTGTGATGACCGTCATTCCTGGCTGGACAACAGACTCCGTACCAGGTTTTAGCAATCATGTATGGGCACCAGACGTGATTCAGTGGCACGGTCGCTGGTGGCTCGCTTACAGCTGTTCGACCTTTGGAAAGAATGGCTCAGCCATCGGTCTGCTCAGTAGCCGCTCGCTCGGTTCCAATATGTGGAAAGACGAGGGATGCATCGTGACCTCTCGCGAAAAACGTGACAACTGGAATGCCATCGACCCCAACTTCGTCATTGATGACAATGACACGCCTTGGCTCGTGTGGGGTTCGTTCTGGGACGGCATCCAATTGGCGCGTCTCGATTCGACCATGCACATTGCTCGTGGTGAGAAACCCCGCACCATTGCCCGCCGTTATGATCCGAACTACAAGCCCACAGAACCCAATCCCACATCGCGCTTTGCAGGCACAAACGCCATTGAGGCTCCCTTCATCTTCAAACATGGCGGCTACTATTATCTCTTCGTTTCGTGGGACTACTGCTGTCGAGGTGCCCAAAGCAATTATCGCGTGGCGGTGGGGCGTAGCAAGAATGTTGAAGGTCCCTATCTCGACCGTGCAGGAAAGGACATGAAGAATGGTGGAGGAACACTATTCATAGAAGGCGACAAGAAGGAATGGGAGGCTGCAGGTCATTGCGCTGCCTACACCTTCGACAACCAAGACATCTTCATCTGTCATGGTTATAGTGCCACAAGAGATGGTGCCGCCCTGCTCATTCAGCGTCCCATTTCCTGGACGTCTGACGGATGGCCAGAGTTAAAACCCTAAAAACACATCCCCACGAGGTTTCGCTTCGTGGGGATTTTTTTCTTCACTTGCTTCTTGCACACCGTTTTTTTGCAACTGCTTTGTCAGCGTGACAAAGTCTCCGCTGGCATGAAAATGTGTCTTATACTGAAATAAGTTGACACATTTAGGAACTTAATAAATGTGTTAAATGTATGAAGTATTTACAAAGGTACACTCCAAAGGAGTGCCACTGCTGCATAATAACATGCATAATACAAACGGTTGGTAGCTGTGTTATAATAACCTTGGGCACAAAGAAATGGAATCTCTGCCAGCGTTTCATGTGCACGGTCTTGTCTGTAACGAGCCAGCGCTTCGTAGTTCTCGTCTGTCAGTCCTGTGTTCATAGTGTGATGCCCTCCTTGTTTACATTATATTGGAATGGCGTCATGAACGGACGGTTCTCCCATTCCTTACGTGGCATAATCAGCGTGCTGATAATGATGCCTGTGTCGAGTTCTATGTCGTAGAAAGGAGCGATGATGCGGTCTTTGTCGTTGTAGGTCAGTTTGTCAGTATCCACCAACATCAACAGGTCGGTGTCCGAGTCAGGGCGGGCATCACCTCGTGCTTCCGACCCATAAAGGATGGTCTGCACTCTTGGCAACATCTTGTGTGCTTCCTGTCTGATTCTTTCAACAATTTCAGTCCGTTTCATTGTCTCTACATAATGATTCTGTTGCAAAAGTACAAAACTTTCTCAAACCGCACAATACTTTTGTGAAAAACTTTTATCGTGACGAACAAAGTAGTACCTTTGCGATGATTTTGAGGGGAATCTTGTAGGGATTTGCGAGTTTCATCGGTCTTATAGGGCTTATATGTCTTATGGAACTTATATGACCTATATGTCCTATAGGCAAATAAAAAAGGGAACGTTTCGATGGAAGCGTTCCCTTTATCATATATATGTATAGGAGATTATCCTTTCTGGTTATAGTCAGCGTTGAGTTGGTTCATGGCGCTGAGCAACTTGTGGGTGTACACCAGCGGAAGGAATCCGACGAAGGCGCCAAGGACGCACCAAAGCCAATAATCAGAAGCGCCAAAAGAATAGGGGATCTGACGGCGCTGGAGCTCGTTGCCAATGCGGTCGCTGATGCAATGGAACCACACGAAGTAGGCGATACCACCCGTCAACCATCCCCAAAGGAAGAGAATCCAGAGGTAGTTGGTGGTCTTACGACCATCGTAGCGAGTGGCTACGAGGTTGATCTCAGAGGAAATCTTGGAGAGGATGACGATGCCGTAGATGCCGAGAGTGATGAGGCTGAGGAAGAAGAAGGATGCCAGCCCGCGATTGATGGGCAGGAGCTTCTTGGGCACGAAAGGCTCGGACTCGTGGTGAGTGGTCACCTCGATGGGAGCGACTTCCTCTGCGGGTTCAGAAGCGGGTGCCTCAGTCGTGGCTTCGACATAAGTGGGGGCAGGTGCTGGCTCCTGGAAATCTGCTTCTTCCACTTCAGGAGTTTCAGAGGCTTCAGGGGTTTCTGGAGCAACCTCCTCTTTCTTTTCATAAGCCTCAATCTTCTCCTTGTTGGCGAGGAGGAAATCGATGTCATCATAGGCATTCATGAGGCAATACTTCTTGTAGGAATTGATGTCGAAGTGCTCGCTGTGGCCTGTGGCGAGGTTCGTCACGGTCTGGTTGGGCACATCAACTTTCACCTCGGTCTGAGGATTGGCGGCAATGCTGTCGAAGAGCTCCTGCTGGAACTCCTTGCTCACGATGACAGGGAGCACGAAGCAGTTGAGCAGGTTGTTGCGATGGATATCAGCAAAGGAACTGGAGATGACGACGCGGACGCCGTAGCCAGCAATTGCCCATGCGGCATGTTCGCGGCTGGAACCATTGCCCCAGTTCTGACCGCCCACGATAATCTCATGTACACCCTTGTGAGGTGCCTCTGCATACTCGGGTTGGTTCATCACGAAATCTGCTATGGGCTCACCCTCAGCATCGAATCGGAGGTCGTGCATGAAGGCATCGCCAAAGAACTTGGGATCACGGGTTGTGCTTGCCAAGTAGCGGGCAGGAATGATGAGGTCGGTATTGCAGTTGTCAATCTGGATAGGAATGCAGGTTGACTGGATGATGTCAAATTTCTCTTTAGCCATAATTCTTAGAGTTTTCTTGGGTCAGTTACTACTCCTGTAATTGCTGATGCTGCCACAACGAGGGGTGAAGCGAGGATGGTGCGCGCACCAGGTCCCTGACGACCCACGAAGTTGCGGTTGCTGGTAGAGATGGATAGTTTGCCGGCTGGCACCTTGTCGGGATTCATGGCGAGGCATGCAGAACAAGAAGGAAGACGGAGTTCGAATCCAGCTTCTTCCAGAATCTTGTCAATGCCTTCATCGATGATTTGCTGACGAACCATCCATGAGCCTGGCACAAGCCAAGCAGTCACATTGTCAGCCTTTTTCTTGCCCTTCACCACAGAAGCGAATGCACGGAAGTCTTCGATGCGACCGTTTGTGCAGGCGCCGAGGAAGCAGTAGTCCACAGGGACACCCTCCAATTTCTGGCCAGGCTCGAACTGCATGTATTCGAGCATCGAGAGGAACTGGGAGCGGTCTGTCTCAGGAATCTCCTCAAGCGTTGGAATGTTCTCGTCGATGGCGATGCCGGCACCCGGATTGGTTCCGTAGGTGATGCGAGGAGCGATGTCCTCAGCACGATAAGTCACCTCCTTGTCGAACTCAGCGTCTTCGTCGGAGTAGAGTTCCTTCCACTCTTCCACAGCCTTGTCCCATTCTGCATCCTTGGGAGCATATTCGCGACCTTTCAGATAGGCGAACGTGGTCTCGTCTGGAGCAATCAGACCTGCACGCGAACCCATCTCGATGGAGAGGTTCGAGAGGGTTAAACGTCCTTCCATGCTCATGTTGCGAATGGCAGAACCTGCATATTCCACAGCATAACCCGTTGCGCCAGAGGTGGTCAATTTCGCCATGATGTAGAGTGCCACGTCCTTGGCAGTCGTGCCTTCCGGCAGCGTACCTTCGATGTTGATACGCATGGTCTTAGGCTTGCTCTGCAGAATGCACTGCGAAGCCAACACCTGAGCCACCTCGCTGGTACCGATGCCCATCGCGATAGCACCTACAGCGCCATGCGTAGAAGTATGGGAGTCGCCACAAACGATGGTCATACCAGGCAACGAGAGTGCCTTCTCTGGACCCACCACGTGGATGATGCCATTGTCCTTCGTACCCATCGCAAAGTGTTTGATGCCAAACTCCTCGCAATTAGCCTTGAGGGTTTCTACCTGCTTGCGACCCACGGGGTCATTGATGACCTCCTGCTGGTCGGAAGGGGTGTTGTGGTCAGGCATTGCCACCACATGATCAGGACGGAACACCTTGATGTTCTTGTCTCTCAACGTGTCGAACGCCTGCGGACTCGTCACCTCGTGCGCATACAAGCGGTCGATATAGAGTTGTGTGGGACCATCCTCCACGTTCTGCACGACGTGGGCATCCCAAATCTTGTCAAATAATGTCTTTCCCATTGTTTAGCCTCTGAATTTATTGATTGCGTCAATATATGCCTCGACAGAAGCGGTCACGATGTCGGTGTTAGCACCAAAACCATAGTAGAGGTGACCGTTGTACTCCACCTGCATGTGTACCTTACCCATGTCGTCAGAACCCTTTGAAAGGGCTTGGATGGTGAATTCCTTGAGAGTCATCTTGCGCTTGATGATGCACTTCAGCGCATTGATGGCAGCATCCACAGGACCATTACCCGATGCAGCGGCCTCGAAGTGCTCGTTGGCCACTTGCAAACCAATGCTTGCCACAGAACGAACACCCTTACCAGTGGTCACCTGAAGATAGTCGAGCTTCACGTTGTGTGCAGCACTACGCTCTGCACCAGCCAAAACGAGGATGTCATCATCCGTCACTTCCTTCTTCTTGTCGGCAAGTTTCAGGAACTCCTCATAAATCTGGTCGAGTTTCTCACCTTCCACCTCTACGCCGTTCACATGCAGACGATGCTTCAACGCAGCACGACCGCTACGAGCTGTCAGCACAATAGCGTTGTCATCAATTCCCACATCCCTTGGATCCATGATTTCGTAGGTTGAGGCGTTCTTCAACACACCATCCTGATGGATACCGCTTGAATGAGCGAAAGCATTCTTACCCACAATGGCCTTGTTAGGCTGCACAGGCATGTTCATCAACGAGGACACCATGCGGCTCGTTGGATAAATCTTCGTCGTGTTGATGTTCGTCTCGATGCCGAGGTCTGGGTGGGTCTTGAAAATCATCGCCACCTCTTCGAGAGACGTGTTACCAGCACGTTCACCAATACCGTTGATGGTCACCTCCACCTGACGTGCACCCGCCAACACACCAGCGACAGTATTAGCCGTCGCCATACCAAGGTCGTTGTGGCAATGGGTGGAGAGGATGGACTTGCCAGCGGCAAAAGCATCCACATGCTCATAAAGGTACTTGATCTTCTCATGATATTCGTTGGGCACACGGAAACCCGTTGTGTCAGGAATGTTACAAACCGTCGCGCCCGCTTTGGTTACAGCGTCGATGACGCGAGCCAGATACTCATTGTCCGTACGACCAGCATCCTCTGCGTAGAACTCCACGTCTTCCACGTACTTCTTGGCATACCTCACAGCAGCAGCAGCACGCTCGATGATTTCCTCTGGCGTTGAGTTAAATTTGTACTTGATGTGTGTGGGGCTTGTGCCGATACCCGTGTGGATGCGCTTGTGCTTCGCATACTGAAGTGCCTCAGCAGCTACATCGATGTCCTTCTCCACTGCACGTGTCAGCGCACAGATGGTGGGCCATGTGACCGCCTTTGAAATTTCTACCACACTGTTGAAATCGCCTGGGCTGGAGATGGGGAAACCAGCCTCGATGACATCCACGCCCAGCGCTTCCAACTGCTTGGCCACCTGAATCTTCTCAACCGTGTTGAGCTGACATCCGGGCACCTGCTCGCCATCGCGCAGCGTCGTGTCAAAAATAAATAATCTGTCTGCCATATTATTGAATTAATTAATATCCCACAGCAAAATGGTATAGGTACCGTCATATAAAAACAAAACCTTCCCCACAGCTGTGAGAAAGGTTGTATATTGTTCTTATGCTCTTATGCCTGATAGCACACGCACACCTTTCTCACCTCCGACTCTGTAAGTCGAAGCCCGAGAAGGTTCAGTAGTGCAATGTTGCTAAAAGTTGCCATGTCTTGTAAATTTGGCTGCAAAGATAGCGTAATTCGCAGAAAAGACAAAATAAAATGCTCGAAAAGTGCATTTCGTCCCTGTTTATTTCTCTGATTGTGCCCTATTTTTTTGACAAACTCAACAAAATGCTGTACCTTTGCAGTCGATTTGGAAAATAATACATTATAATATATGCAGTTCAATTTCAAGAAGATTCTTCCAGACGTGTATTGCGTCGCTTTGTTTGCGGCTATTGCATTTGTCTATTTCATGACACCTGTGAGCAAGGGCTATCGGCTGGAGCAGCACGATAGTGGTGCGAACGATGGCATCAATGTGGAAATCAACGCGTATCGTGATGCGCATGGTGGAGAGACGCCTCGATGGGTGACGAGCCTTTTTGGCGGTATGCCTACGTATCAGATTGCACCTTCGTATGATTCGACGAAGACGATGACGTTTGTGGAGAAGGCTTACCATCTTTGGTTCCCTGATTATGTGTGGTACATCTTTGTCTCGATGTTGGGATTTTACATCTTGTTGAGAGCCTTTGACTTCCGTCAGTGGATGGCGGCATTGGGAGCTGTGGTATGGGCATTCAGCAGCTATTTCTTCATCATTATTGCGGCGGGTCATATCTGGAAAGTGATGGCGTTGGCCTACATACCTCCTACGATTGCGGGTATGGTGCTGTGCTATCGGAAGAAATATCTTTTGGGTACAATCGTGACGGCGATCTTCGCCACCTTGCAGATTCAGGCGAACCATGTGCAGATGTCCTACTACTTCCTGACGATCGAGTTGCTGATGGTGATAGCATTCCTTATTCAGGCCATCAAGGACAAGGAACTGGCATCGTTTGGCAAGGCGACAGCTGGTGTGGCATTGGCTGCAGTTCTTGCAATCTGCTTGAATGCTTCCAACCTCTATCACACGTATGAATACTCGAAGGACACGATGCGTGGCAAGAGCGAGTTGGTGAAGAAAGGAAGGGTGGAGGATCAGACGGACAGCGGTTTGGAACGCAGTTATATCACAGCATGGAGCTACGGCATTGATGAGTCAATGACTTTCTTGATTCCTGATGTGAAGGGAGGGGCGAGCATGCCACTCTCGATGAACAAGACGGCCATGAAGAAGGCGGATGGCGAGATGGAGCAATTGGGCATCTATGGTGCGTTCACGCAGTATTGGGGTGAACAGCCTGGCACGAGTGGCCCAGTCTATTTAGGTGCGTTGGTGTGCATGCTCTTCGTGATGGGCTTGCTGATCATTCCTAATAAGAACCCGATGAAGTGGGCGCTCATCGCTGCTGGGCTGCTGACGTTGATGCTTGGCTGGGGCAAGAATTTCATGCTGTTCACCGATTTCTTCATCGACCATGTACCGATGTACTCCAAGTTCCGCACTGTGGCGAGCATCCTTGTGGTGGTCGAGTTCGTGGTGCCGTTTATCGCTTTGTGGGGACTAAAACTGTGGGTGGAGAAACCAGAGAAGAAGCCGCTTTATATCGCTACTGTATTTACTGTGGTCATCTGTCTGCTTTATGTAATGGCACCAGGCATGGGCAGTGACTGTGTGAGCGTTAGTGATAAGGCTGCCGTAAAGCAGTATGTGGATGCCGGCTATTTCGATGAGGCTTTTGGACAGAACATTCTGCGCAGCATTTCCGATATGCGTGCTGCCATGGTGAGTGCCGATGCGTGGAGGAGCATCCTGTTCATCCTTTTGGGCGTAGGCGTGATGTGGTGGTATGCCAAGAAGAAGGAAAACGAGGTGAAACCGATGCAGGTGACGTTGCTGAGTGTGGCGTTGCTGGCCATCTGCTTAATAGACATGTGGGGCGTAAACAAGCGTTACTTGCATGACGACATGTTTGTGGAGCCACAGGGGGCTGCACGTATTCAGAAGACGGACGCGGATCGATACATCATGGAGCAGAGTGGGGAAGGACGTAACTATCGTGTCTTGAACTACACGGTCTCGACCTTTAACGACAATAACACAAGCGCGTTCTACAGTTCTGTGGGTGGTTATCATGCTGCCAAACTTCGTCGTTATCAGGAACTCATCGAGGCACATATCGCTCCTGAGATGTCGAAGGTGTATGAGGGTCTGCGTGCAGCTCCGATGGATACGGTGGCGATGATGGAACGCCAGTCACCTTACCCTATTTACGATCTCTCGGTGGTGAATGCCGATTCGCTCTTCCCCGTCATCAACATGCTCAACACCCGCTGGTTCATCCTCGGCGCGGGCGAAAAGGGCGAAGTGAAGATGCCGGTGGAGAATGTGACTGCATTTGGCAACGCGTGGTTCGTCACCCATATCGAGTGGGCTGCTAATGCCAATGAGGAACTGGATGCCCTTTCGAAAGTCAATCTCCGTAATACGGCTGTTGTGGCAAAGGAGGACTTCAGTTTTTTGAAGCCAGGAGGCGAGGGAACGGTGAAACTCACTTCCTACGAGTCCAACGAGGCTAAATATGAAGTGGAATCTGACAAGGGCGGTCTTGTTGTCTTCTCTGAGGTCTATTACCCGGGATGGACGGCCACCATCGATGGTCAGCCTGCTGAGGTGGGACGTGCCAACTATGTGCTGCGTGCCCTTAACGTGCCGGCAGGCAAGCATGAGGTGGTGTTCTCCTTCAAGCCGCAAAGCATCCAGATGACCGAGACCATTGCTTACGTGGCGTTGGGCGTTCTGGTACTGCTGATCGTTGCAGCCATTATATTAAATGTGAAAAAGAAGAAGGCATGATTATATCTTTGTTGCAAAATGACATCGTGTGGGGAAATCCCACGGCGAATCAGGAGAAAATCTCTGAAATTCTTTGGGGTCTCGACAAGAGCGACCTCTATGTGTTGCCCGAGATGTTCTCCACGGGCTTTGCCGTCAATCCCGAGGGCATTGCCGAGAAGGACGAGAGCAGTCTTATGTGGATGAAGAATATGGCTGCAGAATTGAAGGGAGCCATTTGTGGCAGTGTGGCGACCGAGGTCGATGGTCTCTATTACAATCGCTTCTACTTCGTCAAGCCCAACGGCGAAGTGACCACTTACGACAAGCGTCACCTCTTCACCTATGCTGACGAGCATCTTCGCTACCGACGTGGCGATCAGCGTGTGGAGGTCGAGTTTCGTGGTTGCCGATTTCTTCTTCAAGTCTGCTACGACCTGCGTTTCCCCGTATTCTCGCGCAACAACCAAAAGATTCCTTACGATTGTGCTCTTTATGTAGGTTCCTGGCCGACAAGCCGTTTGGCTGTTTGGGACACACTCCTTCATGCCCGTGCCATCGAAAACCAATGTTATGTGGTTGGCGTCAACCGTATCGGTCAGGATCAGAGCGGACGTTACAGCGGTGGAACCCTGCTCGT
This sequence comes from Bacteroidaceae bacterium, assembly GCA_017534815.1. GTDB lineage: Bacteria > Bacteroidota > Bacteroidia > Bacteroidales > Bacteroidaceae > Minthosoma. Next base: position 19,018 of record JAFXVS010000061.1, read on the forward strand.
TGACCATTACGGCAATACCTTGGCGGCGTGTCCGTTAGACGAGGATTCAGCCATCACTGTCGAACTTGAACTTCAGAAACTCCGTGAGTTCAGACGTAAGTTCCCAGTGCTGAAAGACGCAGATTGATATAAAAAAGGCTTCACTTCGTTATGAGGTGAAGCCTTCGTTTTATTTGTGCGTCTTTCTGAACTCATCCAGTTGCTTGAAGCAATGTCTGTCGATGATTTCAGCGAGTTTGCGGTCATGGTTGTGATGGATGCGCAGTTCATCACCACCAATCTCCATCAGTTCTCCGTTCTCCGCAGTGTAAGGTTTCCATGCTGGCACACCCTCGCGGTTGGGGTTGCATCGAGAAACGAAACTTCCGATCTCATATTTCATCTTACGATGCCATGCTGATGCCGCGCTCGAAAGCCAAGTGACGGAGATTGATGATGGCATAGCGCATACGGCCAAGAGCGGTGTTAATGCTACAGTTGGTCTTTTGAGCGATTTCCTTGAAGGAGAGTTCGTCATATACACGCATCAGGAGCACTTCGCGCTGGGCGTCTGGCAGCATGGCGATGAGTTCCTTGACCTCCTTGAGGGTCTGCTGATCGATCATCTCCTGCTCGCGATTTTCATTGATGGCGATGTCGGCATTGTTGAAGAGATCAATGTCCGACTCATCGTTGGAGATGATATGCTCAGTGGGAGTGGTGCGGTAGTAATCGATGAGGTGATTATGCACGATGCGCATCATCCAAGAAGAGAATTTGCCGTTTTCAGCATATTGACCGCTCTTGATGCGCACAACCATCTTGATGAAGACATCTTGGAAGAGGTCTTCAGCGAGTTCTTGATTCTTGACAGAATAGAGAAGGTAGGAAAACACCTTTTGCTGATAACGCTTCAGCAAGGTGTCGAATGCGTTGTTATTGCCTTCTTGATACAAACTGACCAACTGCTCGTCGGCGAGTTCACGGAGTTGCTTCATTATGCTTTAGTCTTTGGTTTAGCGTAATGTCTCTTCTATAGGCAATAAGTTTTTAAGTGTGAATATTTAGGTTTGTTTTGCAATTTTGCGCTGCAAAGTAAGGAGTTTTATTTGTAATTTGCAAATTTTTTATAAAAAAAATGCATTTTCTTGGATTTTTAGTCCTCTAAGTAGGTCGCTGACGGGCATTCTCTTCTTTCCTTCGAGCTGGAGAGTCTTGATATTGAGCCATCCGTCGGCAGTGGCAACCTTCAGCGTTTTTTTGCCGTCAGAGACGATGGTGCCAGGTTCGCAAGAAGGTGTTGCGATCTCTTTCTCTGCTTCGTAAATCTTGACGGATTTTCCATCCAGCGTTGTCCATGCTGCAGGGTAGGGAGAGAGTCCTCTGATGAAGTCGTAGATGCGTTTGGTGGGTTGGTTCCAATCGATGCGGCAAGTGTCACGAAAGATTTTGGGGGCAGGCGTGAGGGGAATGTCCTTGATTTGGTCTTGTGGAATGGATGTGACCGTACCAGCCAGTATGTTGTCGATGGTTTGGGTGACGAGTTGTCCGCTGAGGAGCATGAGTTTGTCATGCACCACCTCAACGTTGTCAGTGTCGGCAATAGGAATGCGCACCTGTTGGATGATATCCCCTGTATCTATCTCATGTTTGAGGAAGAAAGTGGTGATGCCGGTCTCTGTCTCTCCATTGATGATGGCCCAATTGATGGGAGCGGCACCACGGTATTTGGGCAGGAGGCTGGCATGGGCGTTGAAGGTGCCGAGTGGTGGCATGCTCCAGACGATTTCGGGCAACATGCGGAATGCGACAACGATTTGCAAATCGGCCTTAAGCGACCGTAATTCTTCCACGAATGCTGGGTCTTTGAGCTTCTCTGGCTGCATCACTTTCAATCCGTGCTCAAGGGCATATTGCTTGACGGGGCTGGGTTGGAGCACACTGCCGTGGCGTCCTACAGGTTTGTCGGGCATAGTAACGACGGCAACGACGTTGTAGCCGCCCTCTATTAAAGCACGCAGGCTCTCCACCGCGAAGTCAGGAGTGCCCATATATACGATTCTGAGATCTTCTTTCGTCATATTTTCAATTCTTACATTAATTACCCTTTTCCTATTCTTGACTGAATTTGAGCAGTGTTTCACGATAGCTGGTGAAAAGTCCTGAGCGTGAGATGAAACCAATGTAAATTTGATTCTCATCGACAACGGGAAGATTCCATGCGCCAGTGTCTTCAAACTTTTGAGCCACAACCTTGAGGGAGTCGTTGGCCATCAGCAGGGCGGGAGGATCTTTCATGAAATGTCCGACGGTGTATTGTCGGTAGAGTTCAGGACGGAACATATACAGGCGTACGGAATCGAGTGACACAACCCCTAACAGTTTACCGCTGGCATCGACCACAGGGAAGATGTTGCGATGGGACTTGGAGATGGTGACCACAAACCTGTTAAAAGGCATATCCGCAGTTACGACCTTGTAGTCGCGCTCAATTACGGATTGGAGTTTCAACACGGTGAGGATGGCATTGTCCTTGTCATGTGTAAGAAGTTGTCCTCTTCGTGCCAATCGCATGGCGTAGATGCTGTGCGGCTCAAATATGTTGATGGTCAGATAAGAAACGACTGAAACAATCATGAGGGGTACGAAAAGATCGTAGCCGCCAGTTAGTTCGGCGATAAGGAAGATTCCTGTGAGAGGAGCATGCATGACGCCTGACATAAGTCCAGCCATACCATAAAGTCCGCAGTTCTTGGGTGACAGATAGCAGGAGTTGCCCATGACGAGTCCGAGTCCCATGTCCCAAAGATGTGCGAACAAGAATCCCGCTATGCAGCCAAGGAAAAGGCTGGGTGCAAACACACCACCACATCCGCCGCCGCCATTGGTGGCAGTTGTGGCAAACACCTTCAGGAGCAGCACCAGTCCAAGATAAATGAGCAAATTGTTGTCTGAACCATAGAAGAGGGTATTGTGCATGATCTCTTTTGCAGAGGCACTGTTGATGAGCTGATTAATGACATCGTAGCCTTCACCATACATGGCTGGGAAGAAGTATATCAAGACACCCAGCACAATGGCGCCGAGCATGAATTTATAACGTTTCTTCTTAATTTTCCCGAAGATGTTTTCGAGCCAGTTCATGGTGCGGGTGAAATAGAGGCTCACCAATCCGCAAGCGATGCCCAAGAGGATGCATCCAGGGATGATGTCGATGGTGAATGCTTTGTTGAGGCTGAAATCGAACAGAGGTGCGGTTCCGTAAAAGGCATAGGACACACATACGGAGGTGATACTGGTCACCATCAGCGGCAATAGGGAAGAAAAGCTCAGGTCGAGCATGAGCACTTCAAGCACGAAGACGAGTCCTGCGATGGGGGCCTTGAACACGCCTGATACAGCTCCTGCGGCACCACAGCCGACAAGCAGCATCAGGGTTTTAGGTTGCAAATGGAAACGTTTGCCGAAATCCGATCCCCAGGCGGCACCTGTCAGCACGATAGGTGCCTCGGCTCCCACTGAACCACCAAATCCGATGGTGATGGCACTGGCGATGATGCTTGACCAGCGGTTATGTGACTTGATGCGACTACGTCCTCTCGACATGGCCTGAAGTATCTTGGTCACACCATGACTGATGTCGCCACGCACGATGTAGTTGACAAAGAGCATGGAGAGTAGGATACCGATGGCTGGGAAAACGAGATAGAGGAGGTTGGTGTCTTCAGCCACAAATCCAGAGGTGAGCAGGTGTTTGATTTCCTCAATCAGGGTTTTCAGCACGAAAGCGGTGAGACCTGTGCACACACCGACCATAAGGCTAATCATCAGAACGATTTGTCGTTCTGAATGGTCACCCTTCAGCCACTCGGTGATGGCCTGGTTCAGTTTGATCTCCTTGCGTCTAATCCCTGTGAGGTTCATTCCTTATTCTCTGATGATAGTGAATTGTCCGTTGGCATTCATCTTGATGATGCTGCTGGGTTTATGTTTCTCGCGACTTTGCCTGCTGTACTTCACCACATAATCCACCGCATTCTTGATCTCCTCACTGATTTCGTCAAATGTCTGTGGGGTGGGTTCGCCGCTGATATTGGCGCTTGTGCTGACGATAGGTTTCTGAAAGCGAAAACAAAGTTCCTTGCTGAATTCTTCTTTCGTGATGCGGATGCCGGCACTACCGTCCTCTGCAATCACATTGGGTGCCAATCCCGTCACGTTGTCGAAGATGACAGTCAGCGGCTTCTCGCTCAGTTCTATCATGTCCCAAGTCACATCAGCCACATTGCGCACATAACGTTGCAGACGCACGTCGCTGTCCACCAAACAGATAAGTGCCTTACTGTCCTCTCGCTTTTTGATGGCAAAGACTTTTTTCACCGCTTCTTCGTTGGTGGCATCACAACCGATGCCCCATACGGTGTCGGTCGGGTAGAGGATGACTCCTCCCGCCTTCATCACTTCAATCGCTTTCTTAACTTCGTCTTGTAGCATGCTTGTCAATGATTATTTTCGCCTAACGTATGGGTTGGTTAAAACTCGCTGGTAAAGTGGAACTTGATATGCTTGAAATCCTGCTGTGCCATTTGCAGTACATAGTTGGAATCTGCCAAGAATACATCTCGCCCTTCTTTGTCCTTCGCCATGTATTGATATTTCCTTTTCTTGAAGGCTTCCAATTCGTCATCGTCATCGCTTTCAATCCAGCAGGCTTTGTAAAGGCTTACGGGTTCCCACTTACACTTGGCATTGTATTCGTTCTCCAATCGATATTGGATGACCTCAAATTGCAATTGTCCCACCGTGCCAATAATTTTGCGATTGTTGAACTGATTCACGAACAACTGCGCTACACCTTCATCCATCAACTGATTGATGCCCTTCTCCAACTGCTTGGTCTTCATCGGGTCGGCATTTTCGATGTATTTGAACATCTCTGGCGAGAAACTGGGCAGTCCCTTGAAATGCAGTTGTTCACCTTCGGTCAGCGTGTCGCCAATCTTGAAAATGCCGTTATCGGGCAGACCCACAATGTCGCCAGGATAGGCCTCGTCAATGGTGCTCTTACGTTGCGCCATGAACTGCGTGGGACTGGAAAAACGTACCGTCTTGCCATTGCGGACGTGCAGATAGGGAGCGTTCCTGACGAATTTTCCTGAGCAGACTTTGCAGAACGCTGTACACGAACGGTGGTTGGGGTCAATGTTGGCGGTGATCTTGAAGATGAAGCCTGTGAATTTGGGCTCTTCGGGTTGCACCATGCGCTCTTCGGCTGTCGTGGGACGTGGATTGGGGGCAATCTTTACGAAGCAGTCGAGCAGTTCCTGCACACCGAAGTTATTCAGCGCCGAACCAAAGAAGACGGGTGCCACTTCGGCCTCCAAGTAGGTGCTCACGTCGAACGTGTCATACACTCCGTCAATCATCTCCAGGTCTTCGCGCAATTTCTCTGCATCCTGTTCACCTACACGCTCATCCAAATCCTTCGAGTGGATATCCACATTCACCTTTTCCGTCACCATCTGCTTGTTAGGCGTGAAAAGATTGAGGTTCTCTTCATAGATGTTATATACACCCTTGAACTTTGCCCCTTGATTGATGGGCCAAGAGAGGGGACGAACCTTGATTTGCAGTTCGCTTTCCACTTCGTCGAGCAAATCGAAGGGGTCTTTGCCCTCGCGGTCCATCTTGTTGATGAACACGATGACGGGAGTTTTTCTCATGCGGCAGACGGTCATCAGTTTTCTTGTCTGTGCCTCCACACCTTTGGCTCCGTCGATGACGATGATGGCAGAATCCACTGCGGTCAAGGTTCTAAACGTATCTTCCGCAAAGTCTTGGTGACCGGGGGTATCGAGAATGTTCACCTTATAGTCCTGATAGTCAAACTCCATCACGGAGGTGCTCACGGAGATACCACGCTGCTTCTCAATCTCCATCCAGTCGGAGGTGGCGGTTTTCTTGATTTTGTTGCTCTTTACTGCGCCAGCCACCTGAATCTGTCCGCCAAACAGCAGCAGTTTCTCTGTCAAGGTTGTCTTACCTGCATCAGGGTGAGAGATAATTGCAAATGTCCGTCTTCTTTCTATTTCGTTCATTATAGTAATAATAATCTTGTCCTGTATGTCGCAATCTTATCGAAGTTTCTCCACACACTCCCTCAGCGACTCCTCCCAATAGGGAACCTCGATGCCGTAGGTCTGCTTGATTTTCGTCTTGTCCAGCACTGAGAAGTGGGGTCTTGCCGCAGGGGTGGGGTATTCTTCCGTATGCAATGGTTTTACATGACAGGTGGTGATGCCAGCGATGCGATGGATGGCCTTTGTGAAGTCGTACCAAGAAATCACACCTTCATTGCTGAAATGGTAAATGCCTGGCACGATGCCTTTGTTGATGGCTACGAAGATGACGGTCGCCAGGTCTCTTGCATAGGTTGGCGTGCCTACCTGGTCGAAGATGACACCCAATTCAGGCTTCTCCTTACCCAGACGAATCATCGTCTTCACGAAGTTATTGCCGAAGGTTGAGTAGAGCCAAGCCGTGCGGATGATGAGGTAATCCTTGCAGTTTGCTTTCACGCTCTCCTCGCCAGCCAGTTTCGTACGTCCATATACTGAGTTGGGGCACGTGGGCAGTTCTTCGGTCATGGGCTTATAGTTGGTGCCGTCGAACACGTAGTCTGTGCTGATCTGCACCATGCTGCCGCCACGCTTACCCACCGCTTTGGCCAGATAGCCAGGGGCGATGTTGTTGAGCAGATTGCAGAAGTCTTCGTTGCTCTCTGCCTTATCCACAGCTGTGAAGGCGGCGCAGTTCACGATGCAGTCGATTTGATGCTCGTTCACGAAAGTCTCCACTTCCGTCTCGTTTGTGATGTCCAACTTCTGAGCCACCGAGCCTTCTGGTATCACCACGTCGGTGAAGAAGTACTCGTGCTGCGGATTGTCTTTTGCCTGCAACTGCATCTCATTACCGAGCTGTCCGTTGCATCCTGTCACTAAAATTCTCATATCTAACTATTCCTTTTAATTTGTCCCATGTCCCGTATGTTGCGACTTGTCGCAGCATTAAAACTCCACTTCTCCTTCCTTGTCTTTCTGATAATACTCGCTCAGCATCCCGATGAACTTTGCGATGTGATCGATGGCCGTCGCTGTCTCCGCCGAAATCTCCTTCTTCTGAGCTCGGAGCAACATCATCCCATACAACGCGTCGAAGCAGTTCTCTATTTCTCCCTTCTCCTGACTCTCTTCTCCCTTCGATCTCAGTTCCACAATGAAAGGCAATGCTTTATAATAAGCTGCCGAATAGAACGGGTGTTTGCTCGACTTCAGCAACTGTGCATGCAGGTCGCTCAATAGGATAAGAATGTTCTTGTTCACCTGCAGATGTCCTTTCTCCGTCACTCCCTCTTCACGCATCATCTCCACCAGATTCTCATACCAACCCTTCAGTTCCTCGCTCTTCTCCGCATCCAGACCGAACTGCGGGATGTACTCCGCCGCCATCTTCTCCACGTCCAGACCGTAGGCGCGCAGCATATCTTCCACCTGCCACATGTACAGCAGGTACTCCGCCATGCTCTTCTTCTTCAGTTGTTCCGCTATATACATAATTATTCAAACAATTCAAACCCTGGGTCATTCCCGAATGGGATGTAATGGAAGGTGTGTCCCGTCAACGCATACACAATCATGATGGCACTCACCACCATCACAATGATGCCGATGATCCTGTTGATTCTCCATATCACCTGATTGCTGAACCTCGCCCTCACCTTATCTACCAGCCACGTCAGACCGAACCACCATGCCAGCGCGCCCACCACGATGAAGATGTAGCCCATCGTCTGAGCTAACCAGTTGCCCGCCAGAATGAACGTGAACTGACCGTACAGTGCTACGAACAACAAGATAATCAGTGGGTTCGACACTGTGATGATGAATCCTGAGATGACGAAACCCGTCAGTTTGTTCTTCGTCTCCACCGGCGACACACGATCCACCACCTTCTGCTTCGGAATGCTCTTGAACGTATAGACGCCAAAAGCGAACAGCAAGGCTGAACCAATCACCTTAATCCACAAAGCAATGATCGGATCCTCGATGATGTCCACCACCAGATACATGAAGTAACCCGTGATGATGGCATACAAGATGTCGCTGATGCTTGCGCCGATGCCCGTCGCAAAACCTTCCCAGCGACCCTTGTTCAGTGTCCGCTGCACAGTCAGGATGCCTACTGGTCCCATCGGTGCCGAAGCCAGTACGCCAATCAGGAATCCCTTCATGATTTCCTCAAAAACGCCTACGTTCTGCATCCATTCCTGGAAGTTCAACTCAGGCATCTGCGGTATGGAATTTAACAACATAGATAACTTTATCAAACGATTTCGACTGCAAAGGTACGCATTTTTCCCTTTTCCCGCCTCAAATTTCACTTCTTTTTCATAACTTTGCCACAAAATCAACCAAAACAATTAGAAGAACAACCAAACAAACTGTCCTATGAACACCCAGAAAACATACGCAATCGGTGTTGACCTCGGAGGCACCAACACCGTCTTCGGCATCGTCGACCGCTCAGGAAACATCCTTGCCCAGGCTTCCATCAAAACCCAAGCATACCCCACCGCCGAAGCCTTCGTCGAGGTTGGCGTCCAGACCCTCCTGCCCCTCATTCAGCAGGTCGGCGGCATCGACCAAATCGCAGGAATGGGCATAGGAGCCCCCAACGCCAACTACTATACCGGCGCCATCGAGACCGCCCCTAACATCGCCTGGGCTCATGAACGCATCGTCCCTCTCGCCCAGATGTTCTCTTCCTCCCTCTCCCCGCTCTCTCCCGTCTTCCTCACCAACGACGCCAATGCCGCCGCCATGGGCGAAATGGCCTATGGAGCCGCCCGCCACATGAAAGACTTCATCGTCATCACCCTCGGCACAGGCGTAGGATCAGGCATCGTTACAGGTGGACAGCTTCTATACGGTCACGACGGGTTTGCTGGAGAGCTTGGCCACGTCATTATGGTGCGCGGTCAAGAAGGACGTCCTTGCGGATGCGGACGTACTGGCTGTCTCGAGACCTACTGCTCTGCCACCGGTGTGGCACGCACCGCCCGCGAGCTCCTCACCACCACCGACCGACCTTCCCTCCTCCGTCAGAAGCCGCTCGACCAGATCGAATCCCTCGACGTATCCATCGCTGCCTCTCAGGGCGACCAGCTCGCCCTCGACATCTTCCGCTTCACTGGCACGCTCCTCGGACAGGCTTGCGCCGACTTCGCCGCTTTCTCCTCTCCCGAGGCCTTCATCTTCTTCGGTGGACTCTGCCGCGCTGGCGAACTCATCATGCAGCCCATCCGTGAGGCCTACGAACGTTCCGTCATGCCCATCTACCGAGGCAAGGCGCAGTTCCTCGTCAGTCCCCTCATGGACACCAACGCTGCCGTGCTTGGAGCCTCCGCCCTCGTGTGGGGAGACCAGAAATGAATAATAAAGTGAAAAGAAAAGGATAATATAATATAAACATCTGTCAACAATGAAACATTTTGCCATCAGAAGAATTTTTGCTGCTGTAGTGCTCAGCACCATGGCCATCATCTCTGTTTTCGCTCAGCAGATCAAGCTGCAGGACATCCTCAGCGGAAGGTATGCGGCTCAGTCGGTCAAGAGTGTCCGTCCGATGGGGGACGGTGAGACGTACTCGTGCCTCTCGGACGACTGGAGAAAGATTGAGCGCCGCTCGTTCAAGACAGGAGAGGTGCTGGAGACGCTCTTCGATGCTGACGAGGCACGTGGCGCGATCATCCGCAGGGTGGAGGGCTACATCGTGTCGCCCGACGAGAAGAACATCCTCATCGAGACGAACCATCAGCAGATATACCGCCGCTCCTACACGGCTATACATTATATATACAATATCAAGAACAAGACGCTGACGCCGCTTTCGGAAGGCGGACCGCAGGAGTGTCCCAAGTTCTCGCCCGACGGCAACCAGATTGCCTTCGTCAGGGACAACAACATCTTCCTCGTCAAACTGCTCTTCAACAATGCGGAAAGCCAAATCACGAAGGACGGGGAGCGGAACAAGATTATCAACGGAAAGCCCGACTGGGTGTATGAAGAGGAGTTCTCCTTCAACTGTGCTTTCGACTTCTCGGCTGACGGAGAGATGCTGGCGTGGATTCGTTTCGACGAGTCGGCGGTCAAGACCTTCTCCTTCCCGTGGTACAAGGGCACGAATCCATCCAAGGATGAATATGCCCTCTATCCTGGCACCTACGAGTACAAGTATCCGAAGGCTGGGGAAGTGAACGCAAAAGTCTCCGTCATGACCTACGACATCAAGAGCCGTGTGACCCGTACCATGCAGGTTCCGCTGGACGACGATGGATATATCCCCCGCATCCAGTTCACAGGCGAGAAAGACAAACTTATGGTCTTGACACTCAACCGTCATCAGAACCGTCTCGACTTCTATGCAGTCAATGCCCGCAGCACCACCGCCCAGCTCATCCTCCGCGAAGAGGACAAGCGCTATGTGGATGAGGATGCCTACGCCGACATCGACTTCTCAGGCGATCAGTTCGTCATGCTCAGCGAGCGCGACGGCCATCAGCACATGTACCTCTATAGCATTGGCGGACAGCTCATTCGCCAGCTCACGTCCGGCGAATACGAGGTGCTCGAATATTACGGCACCGACGCATCGGGCAAGAACTTCTACTTCGCCAGCAACGAGGGAAGCCCGCTGGAGAAGTACATCTACAAGGTGGACGCATCTGGCAAGAAGACCAAGCTCTCGACAGAGAAGGGCTGGAACGATGCCGTCTTCAGCGATGGTTGCCAGTACTATCTCAACACCTATTCCAACCTGACCACTCCGCCCGTCTATACCCTCTGCAACGCATCGGGCAAAGCCATCAAGACCGTCGAGGACAATGCCGACCTCAAGGCACGTCTGGCATCCCTTCCTCTTGGTTCCGTCGAACTCATCTCCGTCAACACCGCCGACGGCATCCAACTGAACGGCTGGATGGTCAAGCCCAAATCCTTCGACCCATCGAAACAATACCCCGTCATCATGTATCAGTACGGAGGCCCCGGCTACCAGATGGTCTTCAACTCCTTCGACAACGGATTCATGCGCGGCCTCCTCTGGGAACAGCATCTGGCAGAGAAGGGATACATCGTTGTCTGTGTCGATGGACGTGGCACTGGCGGACGCGGTTCCGACTTCAAGCGCTGCACCTACATGAAACTCGGCGACCTCGAGTCCCGCGACCAGGTCGAGACCGCCGTCTGGCTCGGCAAGCTCCCCTATGTGGACAAGTCGCGCATTGCCATCTGGGGCTGGAGCTTCGGCGGCTTCAACACCATCATGTCCATGTGCGAGGGTAGGGCTGTCTTCAACTGCGGCGTCGCCGTCGCTCCCGTCACCGATTGGCGCTTCTACGACACCGTCTATACCGAACGCTTCATGCGCACCCCACAGGAGAACCCCACCGGCTACGACTGCTCGCCCCTCCATCGCTACCAGCAGCTTCAGGGCGACCTCCTCCTCATCCACGGCATGGCAGACGACAACGTCCACTTCCAGAACTCTGCCGAACTTGCCGAAGCCCTTGTCCAGTCCGGTCACCAGTTCGACATGCAGTTCTACACCAACCGCAACCACTCTATCTACGGCGGCAACACCCGTCATCACCTCATCACCCGCATCGAGAACTTCCTCGACGCCCATCTTCTCAAATAATCCGCTTCAAAAACCTTCACTCGAGTCATTTGATCATTTGACTCGAGCCAATCGATGATTTGACTCGAGTGACGTTTTTTGAAATCGGAGTTACATCGGAGGCACTCCTTGGGTACGTTTTTGGTGCTAAAACGTAAAAAGTTCCATAATTATTTGGTGGTTTCTTTTATTTTCTCTTCAATTCTGCCTCATTTTTGTCCTTTCCCTCCTTTTTTCTCATTTTTTTTGAAAAAAGTTTGTGAAAAGTTTTGCCAGTTCGAAAAGTTGCCGTACCTTTGCACTCGCTTTCGGGAAGCAGCCGGGGCGCGGATGCTCCGGTGGCATTTTTTTGCCCGCTTTTTGAAGGCTGAGAACTCGATCTTTGACAGACTGCGAACAGAATACAAGACAAGCAGCGCGCA
>JAFXVS010000062.1 GCA_017534815.1 Bacteroidaceae bacterium
ATCAAAGAGATTGGTGAGCCCAGAACGTTCACCGACAAGGAAGGAAACGCCAGAAATGCGTATCCGGTAGTGTGCGACTTCCCTTACACCACGCAGAGTGGCAGGGATGCAACCGACGAACTGGTGGCAGACCTGTATGCCGACAACCCTGAGTACATCGAGCAGGTGAAGGGCATCATCACGCAGAACCGTAAGTGTGAACTCACCCTGTACTTCTCTGTCTCGATAGACAGCAAGGGCAGGAAATGGCAGCGCATCAAGCTGAGCAACATCACACAGATGATAAGTTAAAATGAAAGAAGCCTGTCCTTGAGGGGACGGGCTTCTTTTTTATATGATTATTCGTGTCCGTTTGAAAAAAAGTCGTACCGTTGGCTACGCCGAACGTACTCACGCTCGACCATAAAAGTGAAAAAAAACGTTTTTTCCTTTGTATTGTGCTCACTTAATCGCTACGTTGACTAACGTCGAAGGTAGGATGCACCTCGGAATAAAAAATAAATTCATATTTATTTTGTTCTTCTCTCGGTTTTCACTACCTTTGTCCCCCAAAATAGTAAAGACAAATGAGATACGGAGTGATTGGAATGGGTGCCATCGGTGGCTTTTATGGAGCGAAGCTGGCACATGCGGGCAAGGAGGTGCATTTCCTTTCCCACAGCGACTATCAATATGTGAAGGAGCGTGGTTTGCAGGTGGATTCGTGCGACGGCAGTTTTCATCTGCCACATGTGAATGCCTATGGAGCTGCGAGCGACATGCCGAAGTGTGACGTGGTGTTGATTGGGTTGAAGACGGTGAACAATCGTCTGTTGCCCGAACTTTTGCCACCGCTCCTGAAAGAAGACACGTTGGTGGTGTTGATCCAGAACGGTATCGGCGTGGAGGAGGATGTGCAGAAGATGTTTCCAGAGGTGCAGCTGGCAGCAGGACTGGCGTTTATCTGTAGTGCAAAGACGGAGCCTGGCAAGGTGAATCATCAATGCTACGGCTATATCAACATCGGCAACTACTCATGCAAGCAGCAGGAGAAGATTGACGAGGTGGTGAATGACTTCCGTCAGGCTGGCGTGGATGCTAACGAGGTGGAGTATCTGGAGGCACGTTGGAAGAAGGCTGTGTGGAACATGCCGTTCAATGGAATGACGGTGGCGCTCAACACGCAGACGGACATTCTCTTGCAGCATCCCAGCACCCTGCAACTCATCAAAGACCAGATGATGGAGGTGATTGAGGCTGCACAGGCGTGTGGGGTCAAGAACATTGACGAGACCTTTGCTGAGAAGATGATTTACAACACCGTCCACATGACACCTTATTCGCCCAGCATGAAACTCGACTTCGAGTTCAAGCGTCCGATGGAGATTGACTACCTCTACACACGTCCCATCGAGGAAGCCAGAAAAGCTGGTTATCGGATGAAGAAATTGGAGATGCTGGAAGCGGAACTGCGATTTTTAGATCTTAGACAAAGGACATCTGAATGATAACAACCATCATATTTGATCTCGATGGCACGTTGATGAATACGCTGGATGACTTGCACGACAGCGTTTCGTATGCCTTGCGTGAGGCTGGACTGGAGCCAATTCCGAAGATGGATACACGGCGCTATCTGGGCAACGGCATCAGGAACTTGGTGAACAGGAGCGTGGAACAAACCTGTCCTGCGGCTGATGAGAAGGTGAAGGAGCACGTGTTTGAGACTTTCCGTTCCCATTATGTAGCACATTCGATGGACAAGACAGCACCCTACGAGGGGGTGAAGGAGATGTTGAAGGAGTGCAAGAAGAGGGGATTTTTCACCGCCATTGTGAGCAACAAACTCGACCCTGCGGTGAAAGACCTTCATCAGGCGTTCTTTGCTGACAGCATCGATGTGGCCATCGGTGAAAAGCCTGGAGTGAAACGGAAACCTGCACCCGATATGGTGAACGAGGCCATCCGTCAACTCTCCCTGCTGCATGAAAGGGATATTCCCAAATCTGAGTGCATTTATATGGGCGACAGTGAGGTGGACATGCTGACAGCACAGAATTCTGGACTCCCATGTATTTCAGTCAGTTGGGGATTCCGGGATCGAAATTTACTAGTGGAAAAAGGAGCCAAGACCATCATCGACCGACCAGGCGAACTTTTTGACCAGCCCGTATTGGGTAAGTCTTTAGCATAACCTCATTTATTAACAATTTAACACCTAAACAACAATGAGAAAATTAACATCCATTCTGACTATTGCCTTCTTGGCAATCAGCGTATCGCTCTGCGCACAAACAGCGAAAAAAGGCAAGACCCTCGTGGCTTACTTCTCTGCTTCAGGCAACACCGAAGCCGCAGCCAAGAAGATTCAGGAGGCTGCTGGTGCAGACCTCTACAAGATTGAGCCTGAAAAGCCCTATACGAAGGAAGACCTCGATTTCCGCAACCGACAGGCACGTTCCGTTGTGGAGATGGGTAATCCTGATTTCCGTGAGAAGTTGGGAGGCAAGCCCGTTGACATCAAGAAATACGATGTCATCTACATAGGTTACCCCATTTGGGGAAATCGTGCACCCAGCATCATTCGTTCTTTCTTAGAGTCTCAGGATTTCAAGGGCAAGACGATCATTCCGTTCGCCACTTCAGGCAGCAGTCCTATTGACAACTCTGTCAATCAACTCAAGGCCGCCTATCCTGACCTCAACTTTCAGGCAGGAAAGCGCATGAACAATGCCACCGATGCTGACATCAAGGCATTTGTAGGCAAATAAGTTTAGAGGGTAACAACCGCCTATAACTCATGTATGATACGATCAACCTTTTCTTTCATCATAGGTCTGCTGTGCTGCCTGACTGCGCAAGCACAGCAGATTTATGACTTGCCAGCCTCCAAGACTGACACATACAAACCGTCCATCCAAGTCTTTCTGCCTTCAGCGGACAAAGCCAACGGATGCGCCGTCATCCTCTGTCCAGGTGGAGGAATGAGAGCCCTCTCGTGGAATACAGATGTGGAACAGATGGCCACTCTCCTCAACGAACGGGGCATCGCCGCCATTGGACTGAAATACCATCTCAACACGGGTTCCTTCCCCCAAGGGATGAAAATGGAGCCAATGGTTGATGTGACCCATCTCGAACGCTTTCCACAAGCCGACGCCAATCCTATGCACTACCCTGCTGGCGACTCTATCCTTCAGTTGGCTGCCAACGATGCGAAAGCCGCTATTCGGCTGGTGCGTCAGCATGCCCAAGACTGGCACCTCAGCACCCAGAAAATCGGTTATCTCGGCTTTTCAGCAGGAGGAGGCGTAGCCATTGCCGCCACCATTCAGGCAACCGACCCAGCAGAGCGTCCAGATTTCCTCTGCACCAACTTCGGTCCCTCCCTCATGCCTGTGCAGGTGCCCAATCCAGCACCCCCACTTCTCATCATGACACGAGCCGAGCATCCCAACGTGGCAGCAGGTCTCGTCAACCTCTTCCTCGAATGGAAGAAAGCAGGAGCCAACGCTGAACTTCACCTCTATGGCGATGGGAATGGTCCCTACACCCTCATGCCCCAAACAGGACACACCACGACCGAATCGTGGAGTCAACAGTTCCTATTATGGCTCCAAGCTAAAGGGTTTATGAAATAGATGAATGATATGCTCTCCTACAGCAATGATTATTCCCATAGAAAGCTAAGAATGAGAATCCCGTGTTTCTGCGGGATTCTTTCTTATTTGAGGGGTGGAAAGTTGGTCGCATGACTTTTCTTCACCACAGCTACATAAATGAGTAGGAGAATGTTCATCATCAAGGCATAGATGATGGCGGGAATGGCAATGGTCTCGTTGTTGAAAACGAGGGGGCTACATGCCACTGTGATGGCTTGTGCAGCGTTCTGCATACCCACTTCGATGACGATGGTGCGACGCTCTGATCCTGTAAGACGGAAGATAAGAGAGAGCAAGGCTCCCCCACCCATCGCGAGGAGGATGAGGATGGTGATGGTGAGTCCGAGAGTGGTGAACTCGCGGATGATGGTTTCACGATGCTGAATGAAAAACACGCTGGCCAACAGAATCAGCGCAGGGAAAGCAGCTTTCTTCAAGACGTTGTGAATGCGCTGGGCTGCATGTTGCCACTTCATACCCACAAACAATCCGATAAGGATAGGTACAGCCATCAGGACAATGTTCTGCATCAACAAGTTACCTACTGGCAGATGGACGTCGGCACCCGTTCCGATAAAGGCTGTGACCCACGCCATAATGAGAGGAACCGTAAAGAGGGTGATGATGGAACTGCAAGCAGTCAAAGTAACGGAAAGCGCCACATCACCTCGTGCCAACATAGAAAAGACATTGCTGGAACTGCCACCCGGACTGCATGCAATCAGCATGATGCCCAAGAAAAAGAAGGGCGTGAGGTGAAACAAGGTGCCCACACCCCAAGCGATGAGCGGCAAAAGGATGATTTGTCCAATAAGTCCAGCCAAGACAGGCCAGGGACGTTGAAGAATCAAACGAAAATCGTGAGGACGCAACGTCAGTCCGAGATCGAACATCAGCAGCGTCAGAATGGGTAATACTATAAATATTGTATTCATAACGCTAAACTAAATCATCGGCAGGCTTTCTCCATTAATCTTTCGATAGAGATCAAGGGCAAACACATCGGTCATACCTGAGAGATAATCGAGCACCGCCATAATGCGCACATACGTGTCTGGGCTATCCACTTCGTATTGGGAAGACACACGGTCGAGCAGGAGACTGCTGTAGGCGTGGTGAGGGTTCATCACGGCATTGGTGAAGAGTTGGATGAGCGTGTAAATGATTTTGTAACCCGCCAGTTCAGTGTCCACCACGTCGCGACTGCGATAGATGCGGCTCTTTGCCACTTTCACACAAGCTTGGTAAGCATCATGGATGAGGGGGCAAGCGTGGTCGATGAGGGAACCTTCGAAGGAGCCGTTGAGTATGGCTTCCTCGTTCTCCACAAACACACGCACACATTCCTGTTCGAGTGCTCCAATGGCACAAGAACGGAAATAGACCACGTTCTCATTCTTATCATCCACACCCTGACTGCGATCAATAATATGAGCACGTCGCTCTTCTGTCAAGAACCCCAGCATGAGGTCGCGCGTCTCCTCGAAAGAAAGAATCTTGAGTTTGTGGGCATCCTCAATATCCATGATTTCGTAGCAAATGTCATCAGCCGCTTCCACCAGATATGCCAACGGATGACGGAACCAACCTTCGCCCCTGCGTCCCAATCCGAGTTCAGTAGCGATGCGGTCGTAAATCTCCTTCTCCTGCGTAAAGTAGCCAAACTTCTGCTTCAAGGCTTCTGTGGCTGGATAGGGGTATTTCACGATGCTGGAGAGAGTGGAATAAGTGAGCACGAATCCTCCTGCCCTACGTCCCTTGAACTGATGTGTGAGCAGACGGAAGGCATTGGCGTTGCCGTCGAAGTGAGTGATGTCAGCCCATTGCTCGGGGGTAAGTTGATTCTTGTATTGTATTCCTTGATCCTCAAGGAAATAGGATGCGATGGCACGTTCGCCAGAGTGTCCGAAAGGTGGGTTGCCAAGGTCGTGAGCCAGACAGGCAGCCGAGACAATGGATCCAATCTCGAGGATGTGGGTGTTGGCGAGTGCTGGCTGCCTTTCAATCAAGGCATGCGCCACGTCATCGCCCAAACTACGTCCCACGCTGGCCACTTCGAGCGAATGGGTCAGTCGGTTATGTACAAACACACTGCCAGGAAGTGGAAACACTTGCGTTTTGTTCTGCAGTCGGCGGAAGGGTGCCGAAAAGATAAGGCGGTCGTAATCGCGTCTAAATTCTGTACGGTCGTCCATCCTGTTGACGTGCATGTCTTCCTGTCCGAGCCGTTTATTCGATATTAGTTGTTGCCAATTCATGGTGCAAAGTTAAAACTTTTTATTCCGAAAACATACTTTAACTTATAGTTTTTAGTTTTTACTTTTTAGTTTTTGTACCTTTGCACCAAAATTCGACAATTATGGAAGTGAAAATCATCAATAAGTCACACCATCCGCTGCCACAGTATGCTACTCCACAATCAGCGGGTATGGATTTACGTGCCAACCTTGACGAGCCTATCACATTGGCCCCTTTAGCCCGCACATTGGTTCCAACCGGACTTTTCATGGCGCTGCCTGCTGGTTATGAAGCACAGGTACGTCCCCGTTCAGGTTTGGCCATCAAGAAGGGCATTACAGTGCTCAACACGCCTGGTACCATCGATGCCGACTATCGTGGCGAGGTGTGCGTCATTCTTGTGAACCTCTCCAACGAGCCTTTTGTCATCAACGATGGTGAACGCATTGCCCAGATGGTGATTGCCAAACACGAGCAGCCAACTTTGGTGGAAGTGGATGTGCTGGACGAGACAGAGCGTGGTGCTGGCGGTTTTGGACATAGTGGCGTGAAATGATAATTGACAGATAATAGTTAATGGGCTGACGCGATGCGCAGAATCTTATTATTTATAGTTTTTAGTTGTTCGTTGTTCGTGACCTCATGGGCTCAGCAGACGAAGTTCGACTACATCTTTCAGGAGGCTATCCGTCAGAAATTGGCCAACAAGTACGACGTAGCCATTGACTTGCTTGACTATTGTCAGCAGCTCGACCCGTATTCGGGTGCTGTACTCTACGAATTGTCGGAACTGTATCGTGGTGTGAAGAACGACACGCTGGCCATCCACGCTTTGGAGAAAGCCTGCAGACTCTACCCTAAGAACTATTGGTACAAGAACAAACTTGTGTCGCTTTATCTGGAGAATCGACGTACTGATGAGGCGCTCAAGAATGTCGAGGAGATGGCACGTCTCTTCCCTGAGAAGAGTGAGGTGCTGATGATGCTCCTCCAACTCTATGAGAACAAGAACGACTACGCCAATATGGTGAAGGTGCTGGACAAGATTGAGGTGAAAGAGGGCAAAAGTGAGCAATGGTCGATGGAGAAGTTCCGTCTTTTCTTGCAGATGAACGACGAGAAGCGTGCATTTGAGGAGATGGAAAACTTGGCGAATGAATACCCCAACGACTTGCGTTATCAGGTGGTCATCGGCGACCTGTACCTCGATGCTGGCAAGAAAGAAGAAGCCTTGAAGCAGTTCCAATCGGTGGAAGCACAAGACCCTGAAAACGTGACGCTTCTGCTTTCGATGATGAACTTTTATCATCAGGAAACTGGGCAAGACTCGCTCTATCAGGTATATCTGGAGCGGTTGCTCACCAACAAATCGTTGGACGAGGCTGCTCGAGTGAGAATGATGGCTGTAATTGTGGAAGAGAGCCTCACGAATAATGAGGACTCGGTTAAGGTGCTCCGTCTCTTCGACAAGGTGTTGCAGGAGCCTCAGGAGGTGGCAGACCCAGACCTGCTCGCATTGAAGGTGCACTACATGGTGAAGAAGAATATGCCGAAGGAAGAGGTGAGTCCTGTGCTTCATCAAATACTGGAGATGGATCCAGAGAACGAAATGGCACGTCAGAATCTGTTGATGTATGCCATCGAGGAAAACGACACGCTGAACATCGTGAACATCTGCAAGCCTGCGGTTGATTATAAATCTTTCAATGTTGTCTTCTACTATTATTTGGGGTATGCCTACTTCATGATGGACGAGAAAGAGCAATCTGTCGAGGCCTTCAGAGGAGCCTTGGAGCATGTGGAAAAAAGCAACTTGACCAATGAAGACAAATTAAAGATGCGTGCAAACTCTTATGCTTTGATGGGTGATGTCTATCACCAGCTCGGACAAGACGACAAAGCCTTTCTGGCATACGATTCATGCCTGATTTACAGGAGGAACGACGCAATGGTGCTCAACAACTATGCCTACTATCTTTCCCTCAAGAAGAAAGACCTTCAACGTGCTGAGGAGATGAGTCGCCTATCCAATGAACTGGAACCAGACAACGCCACCTATCTCGACACCTACGCATGGGTGCTCTTTCAGATGAAACGCTACGAAGAAGCCAAACAATACATGGACAAGGTCGTAGAACTGATGGAGCGTGATGGTGAGGAGATGAGCGATGACATAGCGGATCATATCAAACAAATTAATAAAAAAGTCAAAAAGAAATAGTCCTCTGGACACGAAAAACCTACTCATATATGAAAAGAAGTTTTTTCACAGTGCAATTTTCATTGTTCACGCTCCTCATGGTGCTGATGCTGGCTTCTTGCCACTCCACCAAGAGGGTGGTGAAGACGGATAAGACAAAGCCGGTCACTACAACCACAACAACGACGAACCCCTCGACCACAACGACCACTTCGACCAAAACAGATTCATCAAAGAAGACGTCGCCCGATAAGCAAGACCCCGACCTCAGCAAGATGAAGATTGCCTTGGGCACCAACTTCACCTCAAAGGTCAAGGTCACCATCACACAAGACGGAAAGGATGTCACCACCAGTGGCAATCTTCGTATGCGCTTTGGCGATGTGATACAACTCACGCTGGTGGATCCCGTGCTGGGCATCGCTGAGATTGGGAGATTAGAGCTCTCGCCCGACAAGGTGCTCATCATCGACCGTGTGAACAGACGATATGTCGATACGAACTACGAGGAGTTTTCTGCGCTGAAGAGCCGCAACATCGACTTCAACACCATTCAAGAGTTCTTTTGGCAGGAGGCCAAGAACGGTGATAAGTTCGCCTATACCATCCCAGCCAAGAAGGACATCAAACTTGACCTCAAACTCTCAAATAAAGGCAGCAACGGCAACTGGGATGCACACACCTCTGTGTCAGATAGATATACCAAGACAGACGCAAACAAACTCTTTGGTAGCATCATCGGACAATAGCCAACCCACAAGTTGAGCGATTGTCAATTCTCAATAGACTATGCGGACAGTTCTTCTTCTTTTAACCTTCGTACTTGCGCTTCCCCTCTCTGCTCAGAGCAGGGGAAAGACAACTACTGCAACCAAACGAACCACAACCACGAAGACGACCACGACGAAGAAGACAAACACCGCCACCAAGACTACACAACAGAAAAAACAGCAAAAGCCGATTGACAAGAAGACCCAACTGAAGAATGAAAAAGCTGCCGCCGAAAAGGCACGTCAGCAGTCGCAGGCTCAGTTGGCGCAACTCAACAAGAACGTCAAAGCAAGTCTTGACAGCGTCCTTGTCCTCGACCATCAAATAGGTCGCCAGCAGCAGTCTATCGATAGCCTCAACCGCGACATCGTATCACTCAACGCCACCATCGACACCCTCAGCACTCAGCTGGTTAAACTCCAAAAAGACCTTGACATCAAGAAGCAGCGATACGCCAAGGCGATGGTCTATATGCGCAAGAACCGCTCCGTGCAGAACAAACTCATGTTCATCTTCTCAGCCGACAACTTCAGCCAGATGGTACGCCGTTTCCGATACATGCAGGAGTATTCCACTTTCCAGAAAGCGCAGGGCGAACTCCTTAAGGAAAAGCAGTTAGAAGTCAAGGCGAAGCAGAACGAACTTCTGGCCGCCAAGACCCAGAAGGAACAGAATCTGCAATCCGTTGAGCAAAAGAAGAAATCGCTGCAAGGCATGAAGGAAAGCGCACAGACCCAGGTCGCCTTCCTCAACAAGAACATTGCTACCGTACAACAGCAAATCAAAGATTATCAAAAGAAGGAACAGGCACTTAACGCCGAAATCGACCGCATTGTGCAAGCCGAGATAGAAGCACAACGACGTGCTGAAGCCGAGCGTAAGCGCAAGGCGGAGGAGGCACGCAAGAAAGCCGAAGCAGAAGCCCGTGAGAAAGCGCGCAAGTTGGCCGAAGCCAAGGCTGCCGCCGAAAAGGCTCGTAAGGCTGCAGAAGCCGCTGAGGCTGCCAAACGTGCCGCCAAGACCGCTGCTGAGAAGGAAGCTGCCCGCAAGGCTGCTGAGAAGGCGAATGCTGATGCCAAGGCCGCCGATGCCAACGTGAAGGTGGCAGCCAAGGAGGAAAAGGAAGAACGGACGAAATATGAAGCATGGAAGAGCAATGACGCCAGTGCCGATGCACGACTCTCCAATAATTTCTCTTCCAACAAGGGACGTCTTCCCATGCCAATCACCGGCAGTTACAGCGTGGTGGGTCACTACGGAAACTATGCTGTGGCAGGACTCCGCAACGTCACCCTCGACAATAAGGGCATCGACATACGCGGTCAGCAAGGTTGCGCCGCACGAGCCGTATTCAATGGCACAGTCAGTTCCATCTTCCAATATGGTGGCTCTTACATCGTCATGCTCCGTCACGGCTCCTACATCTCTGTCTATTCAGGTCTCTCTTCCGTCTCTGTCCGCAAAGGCCAGAACGTCAAGACCAAAGACACACTCGGAGCCATTGGTCAAGATGCCGATGGACGTTACATCCTTCATTTCCAACTTCGTCAGGAAAGCACACGTCTGAATCCAGAGCAATGGGTGAAGTAATCAAAAACCATACAACAAGGAGAGGTTCCGTTGGAGCCTCTCCTATTTCGTTGAGCGTTCAGCGGTTATCGGTTAGCGACACCCTGCATAGCTCTTTAACCTTTACAGCCTTAGACCTGGCAAGAATATCCTTGTCAACTAAGGCTGCACAAAGCTTGCCCAACATCAGGCTCTGGTAAGATGATGTCGTTGCACCCCTGCAATGAGCTGGTTGACGGTCCGGCGACCTTGTTGCAGGGGTGCAATGAGCTAGTTGACGGTCAGGAGACCCCATTGCAGGGGTGCAATGACCTCACAGGACGGTCCGGCGACCCCGTTGCAGGGGTGCAATGAGCCTAGAAAATATCCTTAATATCCTTTACATTTAGTTCGTATAGCCGATGCAAACTAAATGCAAACTGTTTTTCTTGGCATAATGACGAAATAGTTGTACCTTTGCCACAGAAAATTCATCCAAAGTCTAAAAGTAATGAATATGAACAAGACATTCATCATGACCATCCTGCTTGCATTTGCAGCAAGTGTCTCCATGTACGCCCAAACCTCTCCAATCCGCCCGATGTGGGAGCGCAAGAGTGCTCCTGCCGTGATTCTGGGGCGGTATGTGGACAAGGACCCAAACGATAATGAGAAAATTCCCAGTTTTTGGGGCAACGGGGAATCACTGAAGGGCAGTCAATTCCCTGAAAGCACTGCTGATTCCATCGCTGGCACATTCACCCTCGTATGGGACATCTGCTATCCGCTGAAACACGATTTCATGGGATGGTCAGTCATGCTCTTCCCTGGCGACACCGTCAGAGTTGATTTCAACAAAAAGGCTTTCGAGGCATACCAAGCCTACAATAAAGAAACGCCCCAAGACAGCATCACAACGCCAAAGCTGCAAGAACTTTGGAAGAAGGCCATCCATATCAAAGGTGCATCCTTTGAACTGCCCTTGCCCATTCATATGAATAGTATGAAGCTGGGATATACTCGAGAATTTGCTACAGCTCACTATCACGATACCCTTGACGAATGGCGCGAATTGTGTTGGAATGAGTTTCAAGATATCGTGAAGCAGCTGGATTCTATCGACCTCACACCAGAGGAAAAGGAATTCCAACGAATGTTGATAGAGCAGGATTACCTGAGAAAACTGAGAGATTACACGTTCACAAAGAAGATTTATGATTTAACCAAGGATCCTGACTCGCTGGCCATGTTCGAGAAAGAATTTACTTTCAAAGACCCTCATGCGTCAGAACTGACTTATTATCGCAGCATGCTCGGTTTCTTCGCCTATTTGAAACGTTCTCAAATTGATGATGGAAAGCTATACATTCAAGCCAACGGGTTGGAAGATTCTCCTTTAGGACGCTGGTT
This sequence comes from Bacteroidaceae bacterium, assembly GCA_017534815.1. Classification (GTDB taxonomy): domain Bacteria; phylum Bacteroidota; class Bacteroidia; order Bacteroidales; family Bacteroidaceae; genus Minthosoma. Next base: position 11,809 of record JAFXVS010000062.1, read on the forward strand.
CAAGGAATTGGATGAGGCCAAGGCCGTGATGGCTCAGGCGAAAGCCAACCAACCTGTGGATGAAAGCCAGTTGAATGCTCTGTCGCCAGAGTTCCAAGTGCAAATACGCGAGGTGCAAGCGCTGCTTAAACAAGAAGCTGCTGACAATGAGGGCAAACGCTGTGAACTTCCCGATGGTGCTCCACAAGAGTGGCTGCCCAAAATCGTTGCCGAGCACAAAGGGCATATCGTCTTTGTTGACTTCTGGGCCACTTGGTGCGGACCTTGTCGAAGGGGAATGACGGAAATGGAAACGGTGAAGGAGGAACTGATGGCACGTGGCATCGATTTCGTCTATATCACCAACACCAGCAGCGACACCAATGAATGGGTGAAAATTGTTGCTCAACACGCTGGTGACCACTACATCGTGCCTCAAGACAAGATGAATAAGATGCAAATTCCAGAATATGACGATGCCATTCCACATTATCTTATCTACGACCGCGAGGGCAAGCTCGTCAAAGCCATCATCGGCTGGTCGGGTGTGGAAACAATGATGAAGGAATTGGAAAAGGTGCAATAAATGGCTGTTGTCCTCAAGGGCATTTCACCGTCACCTGTGCTGGGAAGATGTAGCGGAGGTCGTTGCGTGTGGCAAGGGAGGATTGCAGGTTTGCGAGGGTGCGGGGAAGGATGCCTTTGAAGAGGGTCTTGCCGTTCATGCGGATGATGACGGGTTTGTCGAGGTTGACCATCTGGTCGTTGAAGTGGAGGGTCAACTGAGTGTAGTCACATTGAGAGATGGTGACAGTGTTGCCTTTGAGGGAAAGACGGACGGTCTTGCCTCGCTGGAGTTGATCGGCAGGGGCTGTGAGCCAATAGAAATGAGGATGAGTGACTTCCTCCTGTCGCCAGACGATGTGAGTGGGGTAAGGATTGCGCTGGTATTGCTGCAACCAAGGCAGGGCGGCGGCATCTTCGAGGTCCATCCAATGGGGTTTGCCTTCGACGATGTGAGTTTCATGGATGTAGCCATTGGGGTCGGCGGTATGGAGGGAATCGAGTTCTACGCCTCGTTGGGTGCACTCACGATTGCGGTTGTAGGCGGCATCGAGGGCGCCACACCACACCATGAAGGGGGTGTTGCGAAGGTTGAGGAGGGAAACATCACCGGGATGTCCTGCCATCATCGAGGCTCCTGCCCACGTGTCTGCCATGCGGGGAACCATTCGCCACACGCCGTCACCCCCTGCGGAGTAGCCGATGAGATAGACTTTGTCGGGGTTGACATCGAGGTTAGCGACGCACATCTGGATGAGTGCAGCATAGAAGGCATCGAGGTCGGGCTTGAACCACATGTCCCAGTCGTCGTAAGGAGCACGGGGTGCGAGATAGATGCTGTTCTGGGGTTTGTAAAGTTGTTTCTGATTCTCCCACTGGCTGTCGTTGAGTTGAGTAGGGGCGTTGCCGCCGCCATGCAAGGAGATGAAGAGGCTGTAGCCATCGGCAGGCTTGGTGCCGTAGGTGGTGTACCAGAAAGGCATGACCTTACCGTTAAGGGTGATTTTCTGGGTTTGCCAAGCCTGGGAGTACTTGTTTCTGATGTCGTTTCTCCATTGGGTAGCCAGCCTTTCCGCCTCCTGCGCTGCCTGTGCTCGGGTGAGGTTCTGGGCGGAGAGGAAGAGGGGAAGGAGGGTGAGGAGGGTGAGGAGGAGAGAGAGCACGTATCGCATACTTATTCTTCTATTCCAGTGGTTTTGCCTTTGATGGTCAGTTCTATGCCATTGGGTTTGATTTGGATGAGTTCACGTTTGAGGAGGTCGCCCACGGCTTGCTTGAACACCTTCTTGCTGACACCAAACATGGCATAGATTTCCTCAGCAGGCGACTTGTCGTGGTAAGGTGTAAAGCCCTGTTCATTCCATAGATTATAAACGCCCCTTGCTCCGCATTGTTACCAACGGAACAAGCATCTCTTCCAGGGAGATACCTCCATGCTGGAAGGTATTCTTGTAGTAGTTGACGTAATAATTGTAGTTGTTGGGATAGGCGAAGAAATCGTCGTTTTGGGCAAAAATATAGGTCGTACTGATGTTAGGTGACGGAAGGGCTGCCGCCTTGGGCGCCTTCAGTTCGAAAACCTGCTTGGGGTTGTAAGAGAGGTTCTTACCAAGCTTGTAACGGAGATTTGTGTTGGTATTCTTGTCGCCGATGACCTTGATGGGGTTATTCACGCGGATGGAACCGTGGTCGGTGGTGACGATGATGCGGGCATCGGTCTTGGCCAGTTCCTTGAAGAGGTCGCGAACAGGTGAGTTGTGGAACCATGAGGCGGTGATGCTGCGGTAGGCACGTTCATCGCTGGCCAGTTCGCGCACCATCCGGGACTCCGTACGGGCATGGCTGAGCATATCGATGAAGTTGATGACGAGCACGTTCAAGTCATTGCCCATCAGGTTGCGGAACCGCTCCACAAGGCGTTCGGAGTCAGCGGAGTTATTCAACTTACTGTAGGAGAACGAGTTCTTGCGACGATAACGCTCGAATTGTGTACGGATAAGGGGTTCCTCATTCAGGTTCTTGCCCTCCTCCTCATCTTCATCCACCCACAGATCGGGGAACATTTCAGCGATCTGGTTGGGCATCAGACCAGAGAAGATGGCGTTGCGGGCATACTGCGTGGCGGTCGGCAGGATGCTCAGGCACATTTCTTCGTCCAGTGTGAAGTCATCCGAAAGTTCCTTTGAAATCTCCCGCCACTGATCGTAACGGAAGTTGTCGAACACCACCAAAAAGACCTTTTCGCCGTTGTTTAGCAGCGGGAAAATCTTCCGCTTGAAGATGTCGGGCGACATCACTGGTCTATCCTCTGGCGACTGCACCCAATGCAGGTAATTCTTCCTGACGAACTTCGCAAATTCCCCATTCGCTTCCGCCTTCTGCATCTTCAGCATCTCCGACATCTCGCTCCCTGTGTCCGATAGCTCCAGCTCCCAAAACACCAACCGACGATAGACCTCCATCCAGTCATCTAACGTGTAGGAGTCGTTGATCTGCATGCCTATCTTCGAGAACATCTGCTGATAGCCCGAATTTGTCACCTCAGCCTCAATCTCCCGCTTATGCAGGTGCTTCTTCAGCGTCAGAAATATCTGGTTGGGGTTGACTGGCTTGATGAGGTAGTCCGCAATTTTTGAGCCTATGGCTTGATCCATGATATTCTCCTCCTCGCTCTTCGTCACCATCACAATAGGCGTCGTCGGATGAATCTCCTTCATCCTCGACAGCGTTTCCAAACCACTCAATCCCGGCATATTTTCATCCAGGAAGATCAAGTCGAACGACCGCTCCCGACACAGATCGAGCGCATCCTGGCCGTTCGTTGCCGTTACGACCTCATAGTCTTTTTTTTCCAGGAAGATGACGTATGCCCTCAGCAGTTCAATCTCGTCATCCACCCACAGCAAAGTTCCGTTCATGGTGCAATGTCTTTTCTTGGCGGCAAAGATACGGATATTCGGGTGAAATACAAAACTTTCCGAATGATATTTTTATTTGTCACGCAGAAATAAAGGAAAACTATCTGGTTAGCCCAGCACTTGCTCTAACGTAACATTGGGGTCATCAATGTGGAAACCTGTCTTTTTGAGGGTGGATTTGCGCTTCTTGACGGCAGACTCACCGATGCGGAAAATGTCTTCAAGGATAGCATTGGTCACCTTCAGACGGACAAGCATACAGAGGTGGATGTCCTTCTCTTTGAAATCTGGGTGCCGTTGGCGCAGAGTGGTCACAAAATGGTTGTCGGTTTCGTTGATGAGTTGTTCCAGTTCTTGCCATGTAGCTTCGACCTTCTTCGCTTGATTCTTGCTGGCCTTGGTCTGTGAGAGGGAGATGAGACGCTCCACCAGTTGCTGCTGAACGGCTGTTTGGGTAAGGGCTTTCTGACGAGCCAACTCCTCCTGGTACTGGGTCTCCATCTCCTGTTCAACGATAAGACGTTTGTTGCGCTTGAAGCGATAATAATAGAAGGCACCTGCACCCAAGAGAAGGATGACGATGAGGGAACCCAGCATCCAGCGGTTCAGTTCGGTTTCATGGCGCACTTCCACAATCTTCTGCTCCTTGGCGATAGAAGCATCTTTCACCTGCTGCACACGTGAAAAGCGGTCTTCGAGGCATTCGTAGGCAGAATCAACATAAGCATAGATGGAATCGACATCACGCCGTTGGGCGGCGATTTCTGAGAGGGTGCGCAGGGTAAGATAGCGGCTTACATAGTCATTGGAGTCACAGGGGATGGTGTCGAGCACAGCTTTTGCCTGATCCAAAGAGTCACAGGCATAGTAGCATTGTGCGAGGGACAGTAAGGAGGGGACAAGTGCCGCGCTGTCGGCGGTCTCGATGCCGATTTTGGCGTAGAAGAGGGCTTGCCAAAATGCACCCATATAACAATAGGTGTCGGATAAGCCCATGCACATACTGTTCTGAGCTTCCTTCAGATGGTTCTTCTCTGCCAGTTCGTAGCCCTTTAGATAGTATTCCAAAGCGCTATCAGGTTCGGAAGCAGCAAGATAGGATGCTGCGACATGACCCATGATGAGTACTTCGTTGTTAATATCATCATTAATCTGGTGGTAAACATTTAAGGCCTTCAGCGCCTGATCAACAGCATCTTGGGGATCCTCGAAACTGGTGGTGAGGCTGAGCAGGGTGTGTGCCAGATAGCAAGTGTGCCAGTCAGCACATTTCTCACTGCCCCGAATAGACTGATGAAGCAGTTCGTCGCAAAGGTGGGTGCTGTCGCAAGAGGTGTAGAAGACACTCATGTAGTAACAACTTTGTGCGTAGCGACGCAGCATGCGGAAGTCAGAGGTCTGTCCATCGTCTGACTTGTTGCGATAGTATTCATAACTGTGTCGGATGAGGGAGTCGGTAGTAACGCCGTTCCCTTGATGATTCTCCACGATGGTGTTCAGCAATCCGTAGAGTGCTTTCTGACCTTCATCCATTTCCTCCATGGGGTCAATACGACTCAGACAGGCCGCAGCACTATCAGGATGTGCCGGAAGGAATTTCTCGGCACGCTCCAACAAGGAGTCGGTCTGGCGGTTGCAGCAACTGAAGATGAAGGTGAGTCCTGCAACCAATGGGAGGAGCAGGTTCTTTTTCATTTGTCAAGATAGGTATTCATCAGCATTCTGGCTGCCTCATCGCCCATGTCAATGGCTTTCTGGAGGTTTTGACGGGCAGTAGTCTTGTCACCTTTCTGCAGATAGGCATAGCCAAGAATGCGGTAAGCGTCGATAATATTAGGATTGAGTTGGAGTGCGGTCTGGCAGGACTGGATGCACTCGTCGAACATGCTGGCGCGAACAGCGAGAGCGGCACGCTCCACATGGTAGAGAGGTTCACGTGGTGCCAATTCGATGGCTTTGTCAATGTCCTCCAACGCTTGCTGGAGCATACGGGCATTAACTTCTATCTGTGAACGCTCATAATAGAAGACAGGACTTACCTGATTGTTCATCAGATAGGCGTACTGGTTGTAGTCGAGCACAGCCTCACGGTACTTGCCTGCATTGGCGTAGAGTTGTCCACGACGAATGATGTAGTTGGCGGCATCAGCTGGCATCGGAGTGCCGAACTTGGCGAGGGCACTATCGATGGGTTCTATCACAGCCTCGATGGAATCGCCTCTTCCCTCACGCGCCATACTGATCGCATAGAGATAGACGGGTACACCGCCCTTCTCATCGTTCAAAGCTTCATAAAGTGTCAAGGCACCCTCGTAATCTTGCTTGTTCATCAGCAGTTGTGCCTTAAGAATACGGAATTGGGCACTCTCGGATTTCTGTTCGTCGCTGGCGGGTTGGGTGGCATTGATAGCGAGGGCTTTGTCCACATATCCAATGGCTACATCCTCGTTCCATTTCTCGTAAGCAGGTTCAGGCTGCAAACGGAGTTTGTTGAAGATAAGGGATGCCACGTTGTAGTTGCCAAAGGCCTTGTTCTCCACTAATGCAAGATACTGCTGGAGATCGCGGTCAGCCTCGTCAAAGCGCGTCAAATCTATGAGCGGTGTAGCACGACGAAGATAACCCTCTGCATTCTTGGGGTAGGTGGCCACGAAACGGTTGACCATCTCCATATATTCATCGTTACTGGCAGAACGAGATTTGGTGTAGAGATAGACCAACGCCTCTTCCGACGTATCGGGCAAGGCTTTAGGTATGAAGATATTGCCCAATGCTACTGAGGCAGAGTTGGTGGGAAAGGCGGCCATCTTCAGCTCATCCTTGAAACGGATGTCGAGCACATAATTTCGGTTACCCATCTGAGGATGAAGAATGCCCATCAAAGTGCCTGACTGGTTAAAGACAGGAGCGCCCACCAGTGCTTCGTCCACTTGGTTTCCCAAGCCATAATAAACATATTTACCTTGTATCAGCGCAGTGTCGGCAATGGTTACCTGTACACTTTCCATCGCACCTTTATCAGAACGTCCCAACACAAAAAGGGTCGATTTCATCGGCTGAACAGTAGTGACAGAAGGTATGACTGCATTGCCCTTCGTATTGACACGAAAACGCACCAGAGAATAAGTGCCGTCAGCCCCCAAGATGCAATCCACATCCGCTTGCTTGCCGTTCGCGTCAACTACTGAGGCCTGATAGGCATTCTTGAACAAACGATAATCGGCAATGGCCTCACCATCTGTTCCTACATAGAAGGCGGTGCCTTGATGCAAGAGATTTCCTTGACGGTCATAGGTGTTGAGGGACAAGATGCCCCTGCTCACCTTCGAGGCGAACTTAGGCTGAGCGGAAGCCATCAGTGCTACCCAGCACATCAACAAGGTAATTATGCTTTTTATCTTCATTTTCCTAACAAAGTTTTGGCGTTGTCGAGAGCAGCTTGCGTCAGTTTCTCGCCACTAAGCATACATGCAATCTCTTCAATGCGCTGTTCGTCGTTCAAAGGAATGATGTGACTCAAGGTGGCATCCTCCGTCTCTTCCTTATATACTTTATAATGATGGCTACCCAAGGCAGCAATTTGTGGCAGGTGGGTGATAGAGATGACCTGACGTTCGTGATCACCCATCTCTTTCATGATACGTGCCATCTTTTCTGCGATGGAACCGCTTACACCCGTGTCAATCTCATCAAATATGATAGTGGGCAATTTCACAGCTCCAGCGATGAGAGCTTTGAGCGATAACATGACACGGGCGATTTCACCACCAGAGGCAATTTGACTGACAGGTTTGGGCTCACCACTCTTGTTGGCGTTGAAAAGGAACTGTACCTGATCATATCCTGTACCTGTTAGTTCCGATGGAATCGCCAGAACAGAGCATTTGAACTGCACACTGGGCATCCCTAACGGCAATAGGTGCGTTTCCATCTCCTTTTCCACCTTCTTGGCGGCTGCCAGACGGGCTTGGGAGAGTTTCTTAGCCAACGCCAGCACTTTGTCTTTCTGCGTGTTCACTTTTTGCTGGAGTTCTTCGATGAAATCGTCGGAATTGGTAATGCGAGAGAGTTTATCTTCCATCTCCTCTTGAAGTTTTAGAAGTTCCTCCACACTTTCCACTCCATGTTTCTTTTGCAGGGTATAAATAGTGCTCAAACGCTCGTTCACTTGCTCCAATCGACTCGGATTGTATTCCACATTCTCTGCTTGACTCTCCAATTCATCGGCAATATCCTTCAGTTCAATGTAGCAGGAATCTAAACGTTCCGCAATCTCATCCGCTGCTGAATAGACCGATGAAATCGACTGAATCTCTGAAAGACTATGCTTAAGCAGCCCCAAAATATCCGTTCCATCGTTGGAGGACTGCAGGTTGTTGCAGGCTGTATAGAGTGAGGACTTGATATCCTCAGCATGTTCGAGGGTTTCAGATTCTTCTTCCAACTCATCTTGCTCACCTTCCTTCAGATTGGCGTCCGCCAACTGGTTCACTTGGAAACGAAGATAATCTTCATCCTCCTTTCCATTCTTCGCATCCTCCAAAGCATCCTCCAGCTGTTTCTGCAACAGACGATAATCTTTATATTCCTTTTTATAAGTATTAAGAACCTCCTGATTGTTGGCGACAATATCAAGGACGCTCAACTGGAAATCCTCCTTGCCCAAGAGCAGGTTCTTGTGTTGGGAATGCACGTCGAGGAGTTGCTCACCCAGTTCCTTCAGTTGCGCCAATGAGGCTGGGGTGTCGTTGATGAAAGCACGTGACTTGCCCGCCGCTGTCAGTTCACGGCGGATAATGCATTCTGAACCATCGAAATCGAGATCGTTCTCCTCAAAGAAATCATCTAAGGCATCATGAGCAAGGTCAAATGTAGCTTCGACCACACAGCGCTTGGCATCCGTCTTGATGGAACGGGAGTCTGCCCGTTGTCCCAACAGCAAACCAATCGCACCAATGATGATGGACTTACCCGCACCCGTCTCACCTGTGATGACGGAGAAGCCTGAGTGGAAATCCATGTCCAGATGCTCAATCAGCGCGTAGTTCTCTATGTGCAGGTGTCGTATCATCTCTTAATTCTATTCCAATAGGTATTTTGGCTGGCATTGATGTTGGACACGATATCATAAACGGCTTGTTTTTCCTTCTCCGTTCCATGCCCAGAATAAATGCTGACAATCTCATCGCGCTTGAAGTCGGTGAAGATTTGAGGAAGTTGCGAAAGAGGTTTGTTGCTGTGCGCCTCCTTCAACATCTCTAAAGCTTCCGTAATGGCATTGCGACCACGATCTGCATTCTGGGACATCTCATCAAGACCCTGTCGATGATACTGATATTGCAACTGTCGATAGGGCTCCAGAGAGGTCTCCATGTAGTCGTTGATAATAGCGTGACGGTTGTTCGTTTTGTCGAACGCTTTCCACCCCGGTTCCGACATCATTTGTGCGTTATTCACGATGCTCTCGACGATATGAAGAATTTCTGTTCCACCCAGTGGAGAGAACGTATCTAAATCTAAACCGATAAACAAATAAGCGTAATACGCCAATACCGCCGTGAGATTGTTATCCATATTGTTGATGTTGAAATCGAGGGCATCTTGTTCCTGATAAGAGAACACAACTTCTGTGTCTCGCATAGAGAACACGGTGGTGCTATAGGCAGAGTTGAAGACTGGTCTTGTCAACTGAAAGAGCAGTTCGCAGGTGAACATATTGCTGTTCTTGTCGTATTTCTTGACAGTCAAATTCAGGTTGCAGTCGATGCGTTCTGCCTTCTGAAATTGCAAGTCTGTCCAAGAACGATTGTTCATGAACTCATTGATGGCTGTCTCCAATGCATCGAACACTTCAGAGTTGGTTCCCTGAATCTGAGAATGGATGACTTTGACCGTACAATTCAGTTCCTGACCCTTCATCCAAGAGGTGGAAAGGCTCAAGAAAATACATAGGAGAAAGGCTATTTGTCTATGAGAATGTCGTAACATAAGCGTGTCGCATAAGCACTTGACGTGCGAATTTCGGGCAAAAGTACTACTTTCTGCCGACTTACCCAAATAAATAACTCGCTTTTTACTTTTTTTGCAAGCTGTAACGTTGTTGTTGTCCATTTTTGTATCATGGAGGGTCTTACATTGTATCTTTTTGTAAAAAATTGTTCTAATTAGCAAAGATTTTCTTCAAAAATCCTTTTGTTTAATTAAAAAAGTTCGTACATTTGCAACGAAAACTGAACTAAACTTAATTAAAAACGGTGTTGGATGGCGGTTCATCTGGCACTCAATAACAACTTAAAAATATTCTCAACCGCGAGAAACATCGACTATTATGAAGAATAAAATGGTTGCAGGTATTCTTGGAATCCTGGTTGGTGGTTTCGGTATCCACAAGTTCTACATGGGCAACGTAATGCCAGGTGTAGTTTATCTTTTGCTTTGCTGGACTGGTATCCCAAGCATCCTTGGTCTTATCGAGGGTATCATCTACCTGATGGACACTGATGAGGCATTCCAGGCACGTGTAGATGCTAAGAAGTTCTTTATGTAATTTCTTGCTTTTCACGCTGAATTTTATAAGCAAAAAGCAACGTTTATGCTTAAGAAAGGAAGTTTGTTTGCTACAAAGCAGGCAAACTTTCTTGATTTTTAGACATTCACTCAATGCGAAGAATACAATTACTTCTCTCGTTCTTGTGCCTGACCGTCTTTTCGCAGGCACAGACGTTTTACGAGGTCAACTACACGGAAGATGGAGTCGAGTACCTCGGACTGATGATTTATTATAGTGACGAAAACTGCAAGATGCGTCTCGTGACGAAAGAGTCGCTCGAGGAGAACATGGTCTTCGAATCGCAGTACATCAATATGGTGGAGGAGAAGACCGAAGAGGATGGTGTGGGCATCATGGCCTATTACCCCATAGAAAAGAAATTCCCCATCTTCTTATGGTACTGGGAGGAAGATGATGCCAGTGACATCAGCGAGAAACCATTTGTCACCCACAACATTAAGAAGACCAAAGACTATATTGAGGCTGAATATTTCCACGAAATCCCCTTGGAGGAGATGGATGAGGAATACATCTCCCAGTTCTACGGGGAAGATGAGCCTGAATACAAGATGCTGCTCAACGGCATCAACATCGTAAGAAATCAAGATAGGCCGCACCAAGACATCGAGGTGACGGTGGATGACCCGATATTCACAGACATCGAAGGCGGTGTTATCAAGGAAGGGGAGAATGTGGCTCCAGGAGAAGGCGGCAACACGTTGGGAGAAGAAAGTACCGATGCCTCCACGTTGCATTTGATTGTGGTGGCCAACACCAACGTCAGCGACATTGGTGCCGCCTGTGCCAAGGACATGGCCAATCTCAATAGTGAGTTTGGCGGCATTGCACGGGTGCTGGGGATGAAGTATGACCCCAATCTCATCCAAGGGAGGAACTACAGCAAGGCCAATCTGGCCAACTTGATGCGCAGCTTCAAACCTGGCAGTGACGATGTGGTTGTCTTCGTCTATACGGGACACGGCTTCCGTTTTGACGACCAGCAGGACTACTACCCCAACATGGATCTCTGCCCCACCAGTTATGATGACCCCATGAAGAACTATGTAGCGGTCAGCGATGTGTATAAGGAACTGGTTGCGAAGGGCGCACGACTCAGCCTCGTGTTCAGCGATTGCTGCAACAACGAGATTGGGGAGACGACGCCACTCGTCAACACCAACACGTTGTTCTCGCGCTCCAACAACAATTTCGACATCAAGAAACTGGAAAGGCTTTTCGTCGATGCCAGTGGCAGTCTGATTGCTACGGCAGCCAGTCCTGGGGAAGTGTCTTGGTGTGGTGTCAATGGCGGCTTCTTCACGCTGAGCCTGCTGGAGAGTCTGCGGGCACATATCAGTGTGCTGACGAATGGTCTTCCTGATTGGGAAACGCTTATCACCGATGCGCTGGCGGCAGCCACGGCCAAGTCGCAAAACAATGCCAACACAAAGGCACAACACGGCATGAAAATGATTAGAATCAAACAATAATTATCATCAAGCAATAGAATCATTAGAACAAGCAATAAAAACATCAGAATATGAAACTCATCATCAAAATTGCCTTGGGCATCATTTTGGCCCTTTTTGTCCTTGTCGGCATCGTCACCTGTGTGGGCAGTTGCCTCGACTTCGATGACGAAGAACAAACCGAAGAATACGAGGAAGAACGTACAGATGACTATTATGAAGACGATGACGAGAACGAAAACAATGCTGACGGCGACAACATCGCACCAGGAGAGGGCGCCACTTCCACATCATCAAGTTGGGGCGACGGCACCTGCCGTGCCATCAATGCCAAGCAATTCTATCAGCTGGTGGCATCGAAAAAGCAATACGACACCTACATTGGTGAGGGTCCTTGCGTCATCGATTTCTGGGCAGATTGGTGCGGTTACTGCAAGATGATTGACCCATACATGAAAGCATTGGCTAAGAAGTATAAGGGCAAGGTGCAGTTCTACAAGGTCGATGCCGACGAGAATGAGGAGTTGCTGCAACTCTATGGCATTGACGGGCTTCCCACAGTGTTCTTCTGTCATGGAGAGGACATCAAGACAACCAGCGGCGCCTCTTCCCAAGAAGAATATGATCAGATGATTCAAGAGATGTTATAGGTCTAATTGATTATGAGGAAGTTTGTTTTCACATTATATATTATAATAGGACTGTCGGCATTTGCCCAGCAAGAGGCCGACACCCTTTCGGCGTATGCTGATGCGGAGCAGGAGGCTGAGTACCAGTCATTCTATGATGCCGATGAGGAAGACGACGAAGAGGTGATGAGCCGAACAATTGTGCAGGGAGGTAGCAATGGCAGGGTTAACACCCGACCCGTTGAAACCGTCAATAGCGCGCCTTGCAAGATGTGGGCCATTCTGGTGGCAGACACCTACGACGAGAACATCGGCGAGGATGATGCGTACGACAACCTTGCCCTCAACAAGGAGTTGAAGGCCATCGCACAATGTCTGGGCATCGAAGTCAGCATCACCAACATCACTGCCAACAGAGCCTACAACAAGCACAATCTGGCCAACGCCATCACCAATCTTCATCCGGCCAAGAACGACATTGTCTTCTTCTGTTTCAACGGACACGGATTCCGCTGGGACGACCAGAAGGACATGTATCCCAACATCTGCATGATGGGGCCTAACGATGATGTATATGGAAACTATGTGGCAACGACGGACATCTACAATGCCATCAAGAACAAGGGGGCACGCCTGAGTGTCGTCATCACCGACTGCTGCAACGCAAAATATGGTGAGTATGGTCCCAGACAGAGGAACAACACGCTCTTCAGCCGTAGCCATACAAAGGTCAGCAAGAAGCGGATGAGTGAATTGTTCTTGGGCAGCAAGGGGGTGATTCTCGCCACTGCCGCCAAGCCGGGCGAGTACGCCTGGTCGTTCGATGGAACCGGCAGTGCTTTCACGCAGTCGTTCATCACCCAACTCCGCAGGGAGGCCAGTGCCACTCAGACGGCAAACCCCAGTTGGCAACGTGTCATCGACAGCGCCATTGAATCAGCACGCCAGCAGACCACCTCTTGCGAGAACACGCAACACGGCATGCGCTACATGAGTATTTCTAAACCATAATAACCTATCATCTAAAGTCTTATGGATAAATTCTTTTCAAACAACACTTTCGTCATTGACGAGAAGATCGCGGCGTTCAAACTCTCCAACGCCTACAAAGTATATAATGGAGAGGGACAGGAAATCGGTGCCATTCAGGAGCACAAGCCACTGACCTATATCCTGCTCGACTTCGTCTTGCCCAAAAGCATGGTGCCCTTTGAGCTCAACATCCTGAACATTGACGGCCAGCGCATCGCCCAACTCAAGCGCGGTCTGACCCTGTTCATGTCGAGGGTGCAGATCTTCAACGAGGCGGGCGCTTCCATCGGCTCGTTCCAGCAGAAATTCACGTTGCTGAAGCCCAAGTTCACGCTGATGGACAATCTGGGACACGAAATCGCCACCATCAAGGGCGACTGGAAGGCGTGGAACTTTGAAATCACCAATGCGGAGGGGCAGAAAGTCGGTTCCATCGGCAAAAAGTGGAACGGATTAGGGAAGGAACTCTTCACGACTGCCGACAAATATGCCGTCAACATCGAGCCAAGCATGACCGATGAAACCACTCGCATTGCCGTGGCGTCGGTGGTCGCTGCAATCGACATGATCCTGAAGGAGGGAAGTTAAAAAGTAGGGCACCATAAGAGACCATTAAAAAAGAGCCCCTCATGTTGAAGGGCTCTTATGATTTTCTACAAACCGATAAACATCTCATATGGACGTTGGACTTACAAACGTTCCAACTCATCTACAATATCCTTGGCTACCTCCTCTTTCGTCTTGAGGGGGTAGTTTTTTTTGCTGTCTGCCGTGATGATGGTCACCTTGTTGGTGTCCGTACGGAAGCCGGCGCCCTCGTCCTTGAGGCTGTTGAGTACGATGAAATCGAAGTTCTTCTTCTTCAGCTTGGCTTGCGCATTGCTTTCCTCGTCGTTGGTTTCGAGCGCAAAGCCCACGAGGGTCTGTCCAGATTTCTTCATCTGCCCTAACGAGGCGGCGATGTCGGGATTGGGCTTCAGACGAATCACCATGTCATCGCCTGTACGCTTGATCTTCTGGTCGGACGTTGTCTCCGGGGCAAAGTCGGCGACAGCAGCACAAAGAATGGCCGAATCCATCGAGGGATACAACTCCTTGCACGCCTCAAACATTTCCTTGGCGCTCTCCACATCGATGCGATGAATACGGGGATTGCTGACCTGCATGGCCGATGAAACGGGACCGCAAACCAGCTCCACCTGCGCACCACGGTTGGCACACTCATTGGCCAAGGCGAAGCCCATCTTGCCGGAGGAATAATTGCCGATGAAACGGACGGGGTCTATCTTTTCATAAGTGGGACCAGCCGTGATAAGCACCTTCTTGCCCGCCATGCTTTCCTGCTGAGGACTGCCCCCGATATTTTGCTGAGGATTGCCCCCGACGTTCTCCTGCTGAGCGAAGAACTGCTCCAGACACGCCACGATGTTCTCCGGCTCCTCCATGCGTCCCTTGCCCTCCAGTTTCGAGGCCAGGAAACCGGTACCCGGCTCGATGATGTGGTTGCCATACGACTGCAAGGTCTTCAGATTCTGCTGGGTGGAAGGATGTGCGTACATGTCCAAATCCATGGCCGGAGCGATGAAGACAGGCGCTTTCATCGACAGATAGGTGGTGATGAGCATGTTGTCAGCCACTCCATTCGCCATCTTGCCGATGGTCGATGCGGTGGCGGGCGCTATCAGCATGGCGTCAGCCCACAGACCGAGGTCAACGTGCGAGTGCCAGGTGCCGTCGCGCTGAGCGAAGAACTCGCTGATGACGGGCTTGCTCGTCAGCGCAGAAAGGGTGATGGGCGTGATGAACTCCTTGCCGGCAGGCGTGATGACCACCTGCACCTCAGCCCCCTTCTTGATGAGTTGGCGGATGATGAGGCACGACTTGTAGGCGGCGATGCTGCCCGTGATGCCAAGCACTATTTTCTTCCCTTGCAACATAATATATATTCTTTTTCTTTTGAAATTAAAGGGAAGTTATCGTTCCCTTTAACTTCCCTTAGTCTTTCAGCATCATTGGCATCAGCAGCATGATGAGATCCTCGTTCTCCTCCTGCTCGGCGGGGGTGATGACACCGGCGCGGCTGGGGTCGGCGAGTTCCAGGATGATTTCGTTGCTGGTGATGCTGTTGAGCACATCGATGAGGAACGGACCGTTGAAACCGATGCTCATGGCTGTGCCGTCATAGTCGCACATGAGATGCTCTTCTGCCGATGTGGAGAAGTCGAGATCCTGCGCCGACACCGTCAGCGAGCCCTGCTCCACATGCACCTTGATGAGCGAGCTGCTCTGGCTGGCGAAGACGCTCACGCGACGCAGGGCGCTGATGAAGCCCAGGCGGTCGGCCGTCACACGGAACGGGTTGTCCGTCGGAATCACCGAATTGTAATTAGGATAGCGACCCTCGATCAGGCGGCAGCTGATGACAAAGTCCGTCAGCTGAATCTCGGCGTTGCGGTCGTCGAAACGCACCACAGCCTCGCCCTCAGCCTTCGGCAGCACCGTCTTCAGCAGCAGCGCTGGCTTCTTCGGCAGGATGAAAGCCGATGGCTCCGGCACGTGTACCGAGAACACCCTGTTGCGCACCAGCTTGTGACCATCGCTCGCCACAAACGTGATGCTCTCCGGCGTCATGTCGAAATACACGCCGTTCATCTGCGGACGCAGCTCATCGTCGGCAGCGGCAAAGAGGCTGCGGCTGATGCCGCTCAGCAGCACCTGCGCATCGATCGAGAGGCTGCGCGCACTCTCGCTCACAGTGTTCGGAACCGGGAACTCATAGCCGTTCATGCCGATCAGGTTGTACTTACCGTTCTGATAAGTCACCTCGATGGCGAACGAGTCGGGATTCACGTTGAACCCGATGGGCTGTTCCGAAATCTCTTTCACCGAGCTGATGAGCTGCTTCGAGCCGATGGCAAACTTGCCCTCACCCTCGGCGTCCGTCACCTCCACATACGTCACCATCGTGGTCTCGCTGTCCGATGCCGTCATCTTCAGCCGACCATCCTTGAGTTCAAAAAGAATACAATCGAGTATAGGCAGAGCGTTCTTCGAACTCTGAACTCTGCTAATTGTCTGCAGGCGATTGCTGAGACTGGTACTTGAAACATTAAATCTCATGGTCAAAAATAATTATTTGCACACAAAGTTATGGAGAAGTTTTGACAATACAAAAAAAAAGCGTACTTTTGTGGCTGATTTTATCAATTAGTAACATAAATACACAGAAAAATATGGAATTTACAGGAAGAATTATCAAGGCACTCGAGCCACGCGCCGGAGTGTCAGCCCGCACAGGCAACCCATGGAAGATGCAGGACTTCGTCATCGAGGAGACCATGGGACAGTTCCCCAAGCGCATGGTCTTTAACGTCTTTGGCGAGGACAACCTCAACCGCTTCAACATCCAGGAGGGTCAAGAGCTGACCATCTCCTTCGACGTCAACGCCCGCGAGTACAATGGCCGTTGGTTCAACGACATCCGTGCCTGGAACGTCGTGCCCGCCGCAGCAGCACAGCCTGCCGCACAACCTGCTGCACCGTTCCCACCGACAGCACAGCCCGCGGCACCGTTCCCACCGGCCGACCAGCCCGCTGCACAGCCCGCTGCCACCCCCTTCGAGGCAGCACCCGACGAGTCCAGCGACCTGCCTTTCTGATAAAACAAACAAAGGAGCATCCGACCCACAGATGCTCCTTTTTCTTACTCGTCCGCGAGGCGAGGTTATCCCTCGCCGCCGCTTCCCGGCAGACCGCCGCCGCCGCCAGAGTTATCTCCGACCTCTCCACCACCCGATGGTGGCAGGCCGCCGCCGTTATCGCCGCCGCCATTCTCCGACGAGCCACCATTGTCATCACCTACCTCGCCGCCGCCTGATGGAGGCAGTCCACCACCACCACCGAAGCCGGCATCATCGTCAGGCTGCGGAGTCGTGCCGCCGTTATCAGAGCCACCTCCCTGTTCGGAGCCAGACCCATTATTCTCCCCACTTTGCCCATTCTGCCCATTAGACGACGACCCGCCGCCCTTCTTGTCCAGCATGTCCTGATAGAGCTTCACCGTTCCGTTCCACTGGCGGATGAAAGTGTCGTAAGGCGTCGTGTCGTCGGCGAACAGCGATGCACCCTCGATGATGGCGCACATCTCGTCGTAGAGCCTGTCGCACTCCTTGCGGGCAGCCGAGAGAGCGCCGTACACCTTCTCGCTCTCCTCCACACCCTGCGAGAGACGGAGCGATTTCACCAGATTCTGCCCCTCCACCATCTGCTCGAACAGATACGTTCCGTTGATGGTGGCGATATGTGCCTGCATCTCCGTGGTGGAGAGGTCGGTGATGAGATTCTCCAGCGCACCCGTCTCCTCATCCATCTGTGCGCTCACATTCACCTTGTAGAGCTTGAAAATGCGGTTCAGTGCCGTGGCGGCAGGATCGAGCTGCGCCATGCCACTGCCTGCCCATGCCATCACAAGGCGGTGCAGACGTCCGTAGAACCTGTCGCGCTTCTCGTCGGCGGCAGCACGCTGGGCAATGATCTCGCTGGCGCGCACAACCATGTAGTAGCGGTCCTCCACGGCGAAAGCAGCCACCAGTTCAGCCAGCTTCGCCACCAGCTTGGCAGCCGCGAATCCAGCAGCCTGCAAGGCCGTGATGAAAGCCTGAATGAACGCGAAATGCTGTGCGTTCTTCAATTTAATCTTGTAATTCAAAGGTTGAAAAGTAGCCATAGTTTTGATTGTTTAAGTAGTAAAGATTATTATTTCAAAAATGTTTCTCAATGTCCCGAAAACTTTTCCAAGTTCCCAAAAACCTTTTTCCACGCCTTGAAACCTTTTCCAAGCCTCCAAAAACGTTTTTCCTCGCCTCGAAAACTTTTTCAAGTCCCCAAAAACGTTTTTCACCGCCTCGAAAACCCTTCCAAGTCTCCAGAAACGTTTTTCAGGTTTTTGCAGACAGGCGGAGGCCGTCCATCGCTTACGTTCGACATCAGTTTCATAATCAAAAGATTGTTTATATATAGTGCTCCACGTTAATTTTCAAGAAAAGAGGCGCTGAGCACCTTTGATAAACAACAGAAGTCAAGGGGTCAACCACGACCCGTGGGAACAATGCTGTAAACCACCAATGCCCACGCCTCTGACGAGTGTGAGCGGGCAGCCTTCGTTTGTTCCCGACAAATTTTGTTGTGGTTGTTCTTGACTTCTCGGAAAAACTGTTGGCTCTCTTTTCCAAAAATTACGATTGCAAAAGTAATGAATTAATTTCGATTCATAGCATCCTTAGGAAGATATTTGCAGTCAAGCATGACATTTTCTCCCTTTTCCATCCGTTTTCGACATGAAAGTGAAGAAAATATAGTAACTTTGCAGGCAAATAAAGCTGAAACAAAGACAT
The DNA here is from genome assembly GCA_017534815.1 of Bacteroidaceae bacterium. Taxonomy (GTDB): domain Bacteria; phylum Bacteroidota; class Bacteroidia; order Bacteroidales; family Bacteroidaceae; genus Minthosoma. The sequence continues at coordinate 30,343 of JAFXVS010000062.1, forward strand.
TGACAATGGTACCCAACAACGATTCTGCAGTTCTTCTCCCCTTGGTGGTTGACGCGGCAGCCCTGCTCTTCTATGTTCCCACCATGTTCCTCAACAAGGCGAGGATCCGTGTCTCGACGTTCAACCTGTGTCTCGTGTTTCTGCTCTCCAGCGTGTTGGCGCCGTTCGTATGGCTTGAAAGCATGATGGTTTTCTATCCGGGCAGACCCTTGTCGCGCTTCCTTTGGTTCATTGCCAACTCCTATCCCGTAGTCCTCATGACCGTCGGCGCTCTATTCATCCTTCACGACCTCTACCGGCAGGACAAGAGAGGCAAGTGAACTATAAAAAAATCGGGAGGATGCTGAGCGCATCCTCCCGAAGTGTTCTATACATTATATAATATTATAAGACAGCGGAGATGATTGGAATTATATCTCACCATCGTCGTCCTTGAAGACAGGTATCTTGCTTTCATATTGGAGGGTAATTATTGTATTTCCTGGGCATTGATGGAGGAAATCTCTGTCGTGGCAGACGATGGGCTGTCTCCCTGCTCGATTTCGATGTTCTCATACTTCCAGTTGCCCACTACCCTGTTGCCGTTATTCGGGTCGATGGCTTGGTAGGTGATAGCATAAGTGCCTTCGGGGATGCTTTTCCTTGCCACTTCGTTCACGTTGTAAGAACTCCGGATGGTAGTGAAGACGGGTGCATTGGTTCCTTTCTCGGAGAACTCAGACTGCTTGTATATCTTGATATTACCAATGGTGTATGCCGATGCAGC
>JAFXVS010000063.1 GCA_017534815.1 Bacteroidaceae bacterium
TATATATATAATATAAAGTTCAGTTTCGACTTTTTTACCTATCGTAAATCAAACTGTAACAACTGTAACGTAACGCTTCTTATTGCCTCGCCTAGAAAACTGTGCTCTGTGCTCTGTGCGCTTTTCCAAATGTAATTTCCTAATGGTAAATTGGTAAAATGGTAAATTATAAGTGAGAGAATTATTTTCCGTTCTTTGTATATAAGAATGTTTTTTGTACCTTGGGCTATCCAACAGTATGTGGAAGGAGGACAAGGGCACCGTCGCGATTCGCGACACTGCCTACGAACCCAGAGCCATCCTCACAACGAGAGTGGTTATGATGGTCAAAATCGCTTTCACAATTCGAATGAAGTTCAAAATAGAGAGAAAAACGCGTTTTCCTTTGGTATTTCGCTCGATTTACACTACCTTTGCAAAAGAATCAAATTGATGACAATATAAACATTATCCTTGGATGGCTCCCTGAGCCCCTAAACATCTAACTATTATGAAGAAGTATTTATTATGTTTCATTATGCTGGCAGGAGCCACGCTACTGCAAGCACAGGTACAACGTACACAAGTTCAACAAAGCACAACAACGCAGGCTGCCACGACAACGTTTACGCTCGTGAACGGCAAGTTGGGTCCTGTACAAGTTGGGTCGAAGTTCGCCAACATCCCTGCTACTTATGCTGGATTGTATGACAAATATATACATGAAACGCAGACGATGGAAGATATGGATGGAGAATGGACAGTTGAGTACTACCAATTCACCAAAGCTGGAAAGAATGTCTTCCGTGTTGACCTTGATGACACTAAAAAAATCTCATCCATTACTTTGCAGGAGGGTTCATCCTCTCTTGTTAAGACTCCAGATGGTTTTTATGTAGGCTATCCTGCTCGTACCCTTTTCACTAAAAAGCGTATGGAATGGAGTACTTATTACGATGGTTGTACTTTTGCAACCAGTGGTAATTTCACTTACAAGGTGAACGATGAAGACCTTGTCAACATTGACATTCCCCAAAATGTCAACCATTTCAAACCTACGGCAAAAGTGAGTTCAATTATATATAGTACGATGGAATATTAAAATTTATTGCTGTCCGCTCCAAGAGTTTTAGTGGACAGCAATAATTTTTTTTGTAGTGTGTTCGATTTGTGCTACCTTTGCAAAAGAATCAAAATGGATGACAATATGAACATTATCATTAAGGATGACCAGGGACTGGATGCCACCCTTATGATGGACGGGTATTCGGGGGAACAGAGGATGGAGGCTAAGCAGGTTCTTCGTGCAGCGTTCAGGGATACTGCTGTTAGGGTGTTTCAGGAGGTGCTGGATAGACCGTTGCCGGAGACCATTACTGTGAATCTGGCTGTCAGCAGGAATGACGAACTCAAGGGTGAGGGTGCTGCCCGATTGGCCAGTTTCAATTCAGAAGTCAGCCGTATCGATTCTTTTGACTTTACGATACGCGAACTAACCGTCAAGAAGGTTCTTGATCATAGTGACCTCACTTTGTTTAAGAGCACGGTCATCCATGAGATGTTCCACGCGGCTGACCTAAGCATGCTGGAAGAAAACCAAAGATTGTTTGATGGCTTGCGTGAAAAAATCAATGAAAGCTTTTCCGATTTCAATCAAGAAGTGAGTAATGGCTATATCGCTCTGTTGAAGACGCTGCAGATGTTTAATCACTACAGGGCTGAGGGTGTGGCGATTTTGGGCGAGTCTTTACTGATGAAGAGTGAGTTTGGTGCTATCGACAATGCGACCGCGCTGTTCTGCAGGGTCTTTGAGATGGCGATGATGAGGGCTCAGATGAGCATATACGGCTATCGGTCCGAGGATGGTTTTGATGAAGATGTGTTTCATGGGGCGTATGCTGTGGCGCCGATCATTCTGCTGATGGTGCTTGGAAAAGAGGGAGCTGTCAAGGGTGAGTTGGTCATGAAAGCTTTGGACGGGCTTCATGATGGGATGTACGACCTTTCTGATGAAGAGATCATCTCCATCATGCGTTCTGCGTTGGCGCTGAATCTCACGGGATATATTCAGGGATTGGTGAGTTTGGGTGATCAGGTTGCTCCCATCCGACCGTTCTTGGATTTCTGCATTTCACTCCAACAAGATGGCGATGAGGACAGCACCAATGCCTATGAGCAACTGATGAATGAGCCAAGATCTGCAGCGTCTTTCAATGCTGCTATGAGTCAGATTATGGGGAGTTGTATGGACGAGAAAGAGTTGGCGGCACTTTATGAGGATTTCATTACCAATGCTTCTGACGCATCTTTCTCTCTGCAAATGAGGGAGAAGGTGACGAAGTTGTATAACATCTTTAAGAACGATGGCAATCCTGACAGGCAGCGACTTGCCCAATGGGCGTTGACTTACTTCTTTGACGATGAAGACATCATACATGATGATGTGTCTGGACTCGGTTTTGTAGATGATATCATCATCATCGATTATGCCATCAATCTGCTCAATCATGAACAAGATGAACCACAAAAATAAAGTTTTTTGAAAATTTTTGGCAAAAAAGTTTGTAGTGTAAAATAAATGTTGTTACTTTGCAAAGTTTTTCCGCTCTTTGGAAACGGGGTGGGGAAACAATGAGAAAAAAACTGCATCTATAAACATTTTTTCAACCTAAAAACAACAACAAGAGACAAGAAAAAGAACAACGAACCAGCTCTGACGGATGCTGACTGAAAGAACGAAAATCCGTAGCTCTAAGCTTTCTTTTGACATGATCTTTTGACGTTGCCCATTGGCATGGGTGGTGCTGCCGTCTGCTCTGGACGCTGTGGACACCCCTCCCTGCTCAGCGGCAAACTGAAACGAGCCCGACGCTGCAATATGCAGTATTCTTGCTAAAAAACAGTAATTTACATCTCAAATCAATCATTATTCATTTTATCATTATGAGGCTTGTACCTGAACTTTTAAGACTTAACCAAATGGTATGGGGAAACAACATCGTTGACTTCCTGACCAAACTCACCAAACGCCCCAAGGGGACTGTGCTTGCACGCAAGTTCAAAGAGGTGACACAATCAGATAGACACATGACGGTCATGTGGTATTGCCAAGAGGATCAGATTGTCCTCGTCGGTTTGGAACACCATCAACAGACGAAAGAATATTTGGCCGATGAGGAGCCCTTTGCGGGCACGCCGCCGATGTATTTCTCTGAGTCTGGTCACTACTACAGTCCTGTCCATCAGTTGAAGAAACTGAGGAATGAGGTTTCAAAAACGCTTCAAGAGCAGAGGCTTCTTACGAATGCCATCTGGATTGTGTATGTCACCAATAATCGTCTGATTAACATCGATGCTATGAAGGATGACGTGTGGCTGCCGGATCGGGTGATTGTCTTTGACCGTCAGGAGGATTTGTCTCCTAAATTCTGTCCGGAAAGTGCTTATCAGGTGAAAGTTGGACTTGAGGCTTTCCGCTATGCTAAAGAACATACGACATGGGACGGTACGGAAGATCCCGATGAGACGTATGATGATGTGGAGGAGGAAGATGAGCTTGATGATATCATCGACACCAAATATCCCTTTGGAAAACCATCATCCTCTGACGATGAGGCTCCCCGTCGCCGCAAGGCATCGACCTATGTGCCTAAGTTGGAGGACGGGATGAGGGCTGAGGTCTATCCTTGTTTGGAGAATCCTGAGGCGATGTTTGAGGACATCATCGGGTGTCAGGAAATCAGAGAGCAGATTCGTCAACTGACGACCTTGCACAGCTATAACCTCAGGATGCGTGAGTTCAATCCCAAAGCCCAACCACATGAGATGTCGCTGCATGCCATCTTTCATGGTTCGCCTGGTACGGGCAAGACGACGCTCTGCAGACTCTACGCTTCCTTGCTCTTTCAGGCTGGGGCACTGACACATGGACACGTCGTGGTGGCATCGAGAAGCACTTTTCTCGGCACCAACTTCGGCGATGAGGAGAAAGCGGTTCACGCTGTACTGAAAGCCGCTAAGGGTGGGGTGCTTATGATTGACGAAGCCTATCTGCTGAATCCGCCTCACCCTAACGATCCAGGCAAGCATGTCCTTCAGTTGATGATGCCGATGTTGGCTGATGAGAAGGAAAGGGACATCGCCATCGTGCTTTGCGGATACACTGAGCCGATGGAGAAGCTGCTCAGCCTGAACGAAGGATTGGCTTCACGTTTTCCCAACCGATTCAAATTCCCAGACTTCACCGTTCCGCAGTTGCTCGACATCAGCAAATTGCGCATCAAGAAGTTCAACTACCATTTCACGCCCAAGGCCTGGAAGTTGTACAAGGAAATGGTGACGCAGGTGTATGACCATCGTGACAAGAAGAAATGGGGCAATGCCAGAGAGATGGGGCAGCTCTTGGACAAGATATACATCCATCATGCGAAGCGTTGCATGTCCACATCTGACCCCAAGAAGATGTTTGCCATCACGGTGGCAGATATCAAGCCTGTGGAAGGCTCCCTCACGTTCAGCCCTCAACACCATATTGGCTTCCGATAGTGGTTGAGTGTAACCTTGAATGGTTATTGGTTATAGGTTATTGAGTTGAGAGCTGGGGGATTCCCAAATACTCGAAGAATCGGTCTGGCCAGAAGTTCAGGAGGAGTTCGTCTGGGAAGTCGGTTTCGGCGAGTAGGGGGATGAGCCGGTCGTAGTCGGCAATTTGGAAGGATATGTGGGCGTCGCTGCCCAAGATGGTGGGTACTTCATACTTCTTGCAGAGACGCAGAAGCTCCAGGTTGTTGTCACGTGCTGCTGGTTTCTTGCGCTGGGGAGCAAGGGAATGGTTGTTGATTTCCAACAACGTGTGAGACTCCTTGGCAGCCAAGACCAGCGGCTCGAAATCCAGTTCGGCTGTGCCGTCGCCTGGATGGCTGATGATGTGGATCTTGGGGTGACGGATTACCTTCAGCAGCCCTTGGGTGTTCTCCTCCTTTGTGCCTCCCTTCCAACATTTCAGATGTACGCCAGCAATGGCAAGGTCGAGGAAGTCAAGATGCTCATCGTCGAGGTCGAGCATGCCTTGAGTGTCGAGAATGTTAATTTCGCAGCCCATCAGAATCCTGACCCCATACATCTGACGGGGAACGACAAACATGTTCCTGAAATAGACCAAAGGGCATGTACCTTGGATGGTGGGACCGTGTTCTGTGATGCCCAGCACCTGCAGCCCTTTGTCGGCTGCCGCCTGTGCCATTTCCTGAAGACTGCTGTAGGCATGTCCAGATGCCACTGTGTGTGTATGTGCGTCAATAAGTACTTTTTGCATGATGGGTTTAGAGTTTAAGACTACAAAAGTACACATAAATCGTCGAAAGACGAAGGATTTGCGAAAAAAAATGCAAACATCATGTACGGATTGCTCGATTTGTGTTATCTTTGTCCCCAGAAACTGAAAGAACTATGAGTACCTATTTTGCAAGAATCGTGATGGTCGGCATGCTGCTGATGTGTGCCGCCAAGGGCTTCTGCCAAGAGGAACAGGCAGATGCAGTTCCCTCGCCCATTGACTCGCTGCAGTCTGTGAATGATTCGATTTTTGAGTCGCTGAACCACCAGATTCAGGAACTGAAACTGCATGGAATCATGATGCAGGAGCAGTTGGAACGGACGGGTAAGAGTGCGAAGGAGGATTCGTTGCGGCAGGCTGAACGCAAGGCACGTGTGGATTCGCTGAGGAGCGTGACACCTGGTGCCCCGCTGATTATCGACAATGACACATTGCTGGTCATCTATGCCCGTAAAGGTGGTATGTTGCCAGAGGCACGTGTGAAGTCCGTGAAGAGCAAAATCTATGAGGCGGGCAAGCGACTGACGATGTTTGTCGATTCCATCTATGTGTTCGACAGCGAGGTGTCGTCGGATGTGATGGTGGGCGAGGAAGTCATCCTGAGTGTGACGGATTTGGATGCCTTGTGGATGGGTATGGAACGTATGGAACTGGCTGAGACCTATCGTGATGCCATCAGCAAGAAGGTGAACGAATTGCACGAGACCTACGGCTTGCAGCAGAAGTTGCAGAGTCTGGGTTGGGTGGCACTTATCATCGCTTTGCAGATTCTGCTTATCTGGTTCATCGTGTGGCTCTTCCGTCGCTGGAAATACAGCGTTACTCGCAGGTTGCTGCTTCGTATCAAGTCGGTGGTCATCAAGAACTACCCCTTGCTTGATACGCATCGTCTGGGCATCGCCATCCTTTTCCTCTTCAATTTGGTACGCCTGTTACTCATTCTCTTGGTGCTCCTTGTGGGACTCGGCTTCATGTTCTCCTTCTTCCCAGAAACGAAGACCCTCACCTATACGGCTTTGGGCTTCATCTGGAATCCCCTCAGCGAAATTCTCAAGTCGGTGGTTGCCTATCTGCCCAAGCTCTTCAAGATTATCGTCATCATCATCTGTTTCCACTATCTGCTGAAACTGGTTCGCTACTTCGCCAACGAGGTGGCCAGCGGACGATTGAAGATCAATGGTTTTTATGCTGATTGGGCGATGCCTACCCACGCTATCTTGCGTGTGTTGCTCTATTCGTTCATGTTGGTGATGATTTGGCCGTTGCTGCCCAATTCGGACTCTGAGATTTTCCAAGGTGTGTCAGTCTTCATAGGTGTAGTGGTCTCGTTGGGTTCCACATCTGTAGTGGGTAATGTGATGTCGGGTTTGGTGATGACTTACATGCGTCCCTTCCGCATAGGTGATTTTATCCGCTTTGGCGACGTGGAGGGTGAGGTCATCGAGAAGAGTATGTTGGTGACACGTATCCGCACTCGCAAGAATGACATCGTGACCATTCCCAACTCGAACATGATGAGTTCACAGACCTCGAACTTCACCTTCTCTGCCCAGCGTTATGGCATCATCGTACATACCAAAATCACCATCGGCTATGATGAGTCCTGGAAGAAGTTGGAGTCGCTCCTTGTGCAGGCAGCAGAAAATACTGATGGCATCAAGCGGCACCCCAAACCCTTTGTCCGCATCACGGCACTCGACGATTTCTATGTGGAGTACGAAATCAATGGCTATACAGATCGTGCCAAAACCCTCTCTGCCGTCTATTCTGCCCTTCATCAGCAGATTCTCGACACGCTGCATGGTGCAGGTGTAGAGATCATGTCACCTCACATCGAGGCACGACGCGATAATCTGCCTTTGCAGATTCCAAAGGAATAAAGTTTAGAGTATAGAGTTTAGAGATAACGTTTATCATCTCGTCAGAGAGAAGGACATGCTGACGCCGAAGTCGGCAGTCGTGGTGGGATAGGAAGATTGTGAAACGAGAGGAACGTTGCGCTGCCAGTCGAGGAAGCCGGAAAGAGTGAGAAGTCGGCTGAAAGTGTAGTCGGCCGAAATGGCAAGTTTATAGGCTGTGGCTCCGCCTGTGGCGGTTGTCACAGCTGTTTGTATGTTGCGGTTGAGCGCATTCTGCATACGGTAAGAGAAATCGGCACGCAGATTGAGGTCATGACTGACGTTGTTGCGAGTGTTACGCGTGTTGTTATTGGCATTATTCTTCGAGTCATCCTTCTTGTTCTTCGATTTAGACTTCGACTTTCTGCCCTCGTTGCTTTGGATGGACTTGGCACCAAAGAGGTTGAGGTCTTTGATCTTATAGCCCATGCCGATGACGAGGTCGTTGGAGAAGTTCTCTGTAAGTGCCACGCTCGTCATCGAGAGGTTGAGGGTACGAATCTTGTTGTATTTCATCGTAGCCGTCAATCCGCTGTTGAAAGTCATGTCGACACCAATGAGTGGCGAGAAGGACTCGTTGATGCTGACGGTCGAGACGTTATACATGGACGATGGGATGGGGTTGCCTGTGGTGACGTTCTTGATGAACCCCCAACCGTTCATGTATTCCATAAAGTTGGAGTAGGAGTTGTAGGCTCCCACAGAGTAGATGCTCTTGTAGGTGTGATTGATGTTGAAACTCTTGAAATGGTCTGCCAACCAAGGTGAGAGTTTGATGAGTCCACCATAAGAAAGGCTCCAGTTGGGCAAGAGACGTGAGAGGGTGGGGAAGATGTCGAGGGGAATCGAGTGTACGTTTCCTCCGCAGTAAGCAGAGAGGAAAGCAGGCACCATCACATCGGCAGAGTAGAGTTCCACACCTCCGTTCTCTGGGTCGTATGCTTTGCCCGCCCATTCGCTGCCAGCACTCTTGGGATAGGTGGTGTTGGCAAATTTCTGTTCCAGACGGCTCTGGATGACGGGAAGGTTGTTAAGGAACTTCTCAAAGTGCTTAGAACGGTAGTTGTTGTTGATGTTGCCGCCCGATTCAAAGGCAGAGCCAAAGGTGACAACGGTCATCGAGAAGGAACCGCTTTGGGTAACAGGCATACCTTCGTACATGAACTGGATGCTACGTGACTTATTGACGGTACGGGTAGCTGTAAGGTCAATCTTGAGATCCTTGATGGGTTCGAGGGTGGCCTGGATCTGGAGGTCTTCCATCGCTGCCGTTGTGGCAGGGGTGGTGATGTTGCTGTCGTTCTGCATGAGCCATCCGTGACGTGCAGCTTTGTCAATGTAGCTGTCGCCCACAGCACCGATGGCAAAGGGCACACCTGGAGAGAAAAGGCCGTCAATACGCCTCTGTCCGAAGGCATCACCCACCTCAGTACGGAAACCTGGCAGCGTGAGGGCATAGGTGTTGCGATAGGAAACGCTGACATTGCGCAACATCATGAGGCCTCGTGCAAAGACTTGTGTGGTCTTGTACCAGCCGAGGTCATCGAGCGGTCGTTTGGCCACCACGTTGATCTTGACAGGAATGCTGTCGTGGTTCTTCACCTTGATGGTGTTGGCATCGACCTTCTTGTATTTCAGTTTATAAGTCTTGCCTTCAGCAGTTGTAGCACGCACGATGAGTCGTTTGGAGTTCTGCCCGTGCTTGACTTCTGTGCTGGTGGAGTCGTTGAGGGTCACTTCCTTTGTGAAGCCTTTGGTCTTGCTGTTGGCTTGTGCGTTCCTTCTGTTAGCCTGTGCATTTTTAGTGTCGGTGTTCTTGGTTTCATCCTCTTGTCCTTCACCCTCTTCGCCTTTCTTGGCTTCAGTCTTGGTGGTCTTGGTCGTGGTGCGCGAGTTCGAGTTGCTCTTCTTGGTGTTGCCAGAGAGCCGCTTGTCGGCATCAGCGAGGAACTTCCACTTCTTGTAGAGTGTGTCGAAGTTCAGACGGCCATTGATGTTGATGGTGCGCTGTGTGCTGACCGTATGCCCCAGTGATGTGCCGTCCTCCAGTTCTGTACCACGTGTCCAGTTGTAGTTGCCTGCGTAAGTACCATCAGCAGTGATCCAGTCGAAGATTGGAATCTTGTTGATGGGTAACTGGTAGGATCCGTTGAAGGTGCTACGATAGGTCAGCGGACGTCCGAAAGAAGCGAGACTTCGTTTGACAGAGTCTTTCCAGATGGCATACTCGTCAGGGTAGAGGTGCTTGTTGACCACTACGTAAGGCTCTTCAATCTCTGCATGAGTGGCAGATGTCCAAGACATCTTGAGTGCTTTGAAGATGTCCCACTTGACCGTCAGTTCACGGTTCCACAGAATCTGGTCAGAGAAGATGACGGGTATCTTGGTGTCAGAATCGAGGTCACGCTTCTGGAACTCGTAGTAACTGCGTGTGAGATCCGTATTGAACGAGAGGCTTTGAGGTAACCACTGCAAGTTCTGAATCTTGAGGATGTCGAGCCACTTGGACTTGCCCTTCAGGTTCTTGAACGGTTCGAGCGGCTTGTACTTGGGCGAATAATTGTAGCCCATGTTGAGGCGCCAATTCTCTTCGTTCTCATAAACGGTGGTCTCGCCCGTCTTGTAGCGCTGACTGTAGCTGTAACTGAAGGTGAAGTTGGCTGGGTCGTAAGGCATCGGGGTGCGGCTCTGCACATTGGATTTCCAGTTGCTGAGCGAGAAGTTCTTGTTCTTGACAATGGTTTCTGTCAGACTGCTGAGGGAGTCGCGTGCAGCTTTGTTCTCACACTCGTCGAGGGCATCCTTCAGCAGCATGTCCGTATCGAATGGATTGTATTTGGGCGAGATTTTCTGCCAGGAGTAAGAATAGTAGAGAGGTAAGTTCATTTTCCATTTCTCTGGGAAGAACTTGCCGAGTTCGAGCTGGGTCGTAATGCTCCACTCGTAGAGGTTGTCATTGCGGCGTTCGTTGACTTTCTCTTCCAGACCACCAAAACCAGCCGTCTCGATATGTCCAGTCATATTCACGGAACCGAGGTCTGACATCTGCACATTGAGGTTACCCTGAGCAGCCCAACCACCTTCGTTGCTGTAGTCCTGCATGCGGAGTTCGTTCACCCACACTTCCACATTGCCCGTGCGACGTCCGTTGTTGCGCACACCAATCATCATAGTCTTCACCTCGCCCAATGACGGGTTACCGATGATGCTCACCTTGTTGTTGGGACGGTTGCTGTCGTAGGCATAGTACAGTTGTGTGTAACTGGCAGAACCGTTGGCTTTTGCCTTGTTGCGTTCATGCTTCAGGTTGGTGAAGGTGGTGAAGTCGATGTCGAGCATGTTCTCTTCTGGCCACACGGCTCTGCACCCCTGTGCTGTGTAAGTGTCATAATGACCAGCAGGAGTAAGTTTGAGTGGTATCTCGTATTCGTAGTAGTTGCTCTTGTAGTCGCTACCCATACGGATGAAGATGCTCATCTGGTTGTCTTGCAGTTCTGTGTCACCCTCCATTGCGTTGGCATGAACAAACATCTGTAAATGCTTGTAATTGCGGAAGTCCATATTCATGGTGCGATAGACGGCACGTGCATCGCCAGTAGCAAGATTCTCGACAGTAAGTGCCAATGCCTGCTCGTTCTCTTGAGAAAGCTGGGGTTGAGAGGGGTCAAGCACACGTGTGATGCCTGGAGGCAGCACATAGTTGACAGGTGTCTTGTCGTTGTTCTCTTCGATGTTGACAGCCGATGGAACGATGGTGCCGCTCACGCTGGGTTTCTCGCCGGTATAGAGGGTCTGGGTGTAGGTGCGCCAGTCACCCTGTACGAGGTCGAGATTGGCTAGACGAACGACAATAGGCTCCTGGAAGCCAGTCATATACAGACGCATGAAACGGATGCTGGAGAAGTCGCTGATGGTACCTTCCTTGCTGGCAAACTCGTCGATAGGGATACGGAACTGATACCAGGTGGCATCCTCCTTCTTTCCGTTACGCAGTCCGACGGTGGTCTCACGTGAATCGACAATGAAGTTCCGACCCACAATCATGTCTTCAGGACGAAGGCTGACGTGATACTCGTAGAAGTTTTCATATTCATTCATCGTGTAGTCGGAGTTCACATCTTCCACATCAGGGGTGCTCTTGTAAGCTGTCGAATAGCGTTCACCCGACCCGCTGCTGTTGGGCGAGTTCCCTTCGGGCGAGTTGATGTACTTGTAACGGTCAAGAATGGAAGTGTGGGCTGCATCGAAGTCGCTGCCTCTGAAGTAGTGGTAGTCATCACCTGCAGGGTCTTCGAAGATGGAGTCATAGACAGCTGTGTTCACTTTGGCCTTCATCGCCTCGAGGTAATCGGAATAGATGCCGAATTTGCGCTCATCTACGTCAGCGAGACCATTCAAACCAATATCCTGCTTGGGACGTGCACCGCTCTCGTTCGAGAAAGAATAAACCACAGACTTCTCACTGGGCACGCGTCCCCAAAGGGTTTCCACATAGGTGGCGGCACTGCTGACAGGCATACCACTTTCGTAGGCCTTCTTTCCGTCCTTCAGCACATCTTCGCTGATGTCGCCCAAGTCGAAGTAGAGGTCACCACCATAGCGTCGGTCATCTTTGGTGTAGATGAATGGGTCGAGCATCCAGAACTCGATGTACTGGATGTTGCTGGCCTCGAAGTCGCTGGCATCTAACTTTCTCATCATACCACCCCAACGTTTCTTGGGGTCGTTCAGATGACCGTTCTGATCCACATCTGTGTCGAGGTTGTAGGGACCACGCTCGTTGGGGTAGTATGCCAAGTTCAGGATGTCCAGCGTGTTGCTCTCTCCTGAGTTGGTGTCGCGATTAGGATAGACCTCGCGGATATAAACCTCACGCACATAGTGATTGGAGAGTTGTTCGACGTCGCTCTTGATATGTGCTGGCGTCAGTGATGAAGAACGGCGCGTGAAGAGTGGGTCGATGTTGTACCAGGCCAGTCGAGCACGGTTGTAGCCATACTTCACGTCGTTGCTCAGTTTTCCATATTCCAGATGCGAAGGTGTGGAAGCCAACACCCATTCCTTGGGGTGACTGATGTTGAGAGGTTTCTTCGTGCGCTCAAAGTCATCGAGATAGGATGCGTTGCCCTGCGTTTCCTTTGCTGTACCCGCCTTCAGTTGTGCATATTCGCCTGTGAAAGAGATGCTGGAAGGAGCGCTGAGGTTGAGAAGAGGTAACTTGTCCAACAGGTTGGTGAGCCATTGGGAGTTCTGTTTCCAGTTGATGTGGAAGCCCCACAGCATGTTGTTCAGTGGTTCACTGCCCATCGCCACTTTGGAGGTGAGGGGCTTCTCGCTCACTTTCATGAACGTACCACCAATGTTGAAATTCTTGGAGAAGTCGTAATCCCAATTCAGACCCAACATCGTCTTGCGCATCGTGGACCATTCCGACTGACTTTCAAGACTGACACTCACATTGGTACCTGCATCAATGATGCTTTGGTTGATGATGTTCACGATACCTGACTGGTAATCGACGCTATAGTCAGTTCCTTCCGTCAGGGTGACGCCACCTGCTGTCACAATCACAGAACCAGGAGGAATATTCCTGCTGCCTAATTGTATCTCATTACCGTTGGATGCCTTATACTCACCCGATAGCGTGAACTTATTCTTTTCCGCAACCTGCTTGGCCACCGTCTTGGTGGAGTCGTAAAGTTCATCGTAGCAGTATTTGTCAGCAATGTCTTCATCGCCAATCTTCTTGCGCAACCATTCACCAAAAGGCTCAACTACAGGGAAGATGACGCGTCCCGTCTGTGACTGGATGGTGTAGCCCTCGATGTAGTCGAACTTGCCGTTCGGATTGGTCTTGTTGTTGTCATCCAAACGGTCGAGGTTAAGCATCCTCAACAGGGTGGTCTGCTTGAATTTCTCTTCTGGAATGTAGGTGAGGTGTACACCCGTTGTGTCGCTCAGGTACTTGATGTCCATCTTGAATTTCTCACGCTGCACAGACATCGCACCTAAACTATACACATTCTTCATCATCAAGTCCCAGTTGCCAATCTTGGGCGATCCTGATGTGTTCTTCAGCAACTTCACGAAGAGCGCTTTGTCGTTGTCCTTCTGGTCAGCAGAGAACTCTCCCACCTGATAGGTCTGTCCGTTGTAAGTGTATTCAAATGCTACAGCCAGCACCTGGTTGGGTTGGAGGGTGCTCTTCAAACTGATATAACCCAAGTGCTTGTTCAGCGTGTATTCTGACGAACTGAGCAGACGGGCGTTTTCCACTTTCTCGTACTCGATACCACCAGCCATCACAGGGTCTAAGACGGTACTCGTCTGATCCATGTTGCGGGCATCGTTGTAGGTGCTGACCATGCGAGCATACAGTTTGTTGCTTTCATTGCTTGGTATATCCAATCTGGCACCAGCCCATTCAGGATTGCTGATCTTGATACCTTCAGCCAAATCGACCAGACCGATGATGTTGCGTGTGTTTTCTGTCTGTCCGCCTTTGTTGGTTGCCCAAACTTCAATGCGGTTGATGGTGACGCCGCTGGTGATGTTGGGAAGGGTGGAGCACGCCTTGTCGTAGGTGTCGTGGAAGTAGTGTGCCAGGAAGAAGTGACGGTTCTCGTCATAGTCATACACCTGAATGTCGTAAGTGCTCAACTGAGTGCCTCCTCGACTGCCGACAGTCGTCGATTGAGTCTTCTTCTGACTCGCAACGGCTTGCAGTCTCAGACGTCCGAACTGCAAGTCTGTCCTGATACCAAACAGCGCACTCGAACCCCTGATGAGGCTCGAGTTGGTGGGGAACGTGATGTTACCTCCTTCTACTAACTTGACGATGTCATCTTCCTTTCCTTCATAACTCAGTTTCAGGTTCTTGGCATCGAAATCGAAGGTGGCTTCCGTGTTGTAGTTGATGTTAAAATCCATGCGGTCACCAACCTTAGCGTTCACGCTCATGTTGATTTGCTCGTCAAAGTCGAAGGATTTCGTCACGCGGTTACGCTCTGACAACGAGGGGTTGTCCACGAATTTGTAGTTGAAGCCGAATTTCAGCGAAGCTTTACCTTGTGTGCGAATCTGAACACCGCCAGGGCCGAATATCTTCTCCGCTGGTCCCAAGTCGAAGTGCATGTTGGTGAAGTCAAACTTTTCCTTCCCCTTCATCGTGAACAGCGAGTCGTTCCTGACCTTGAAATAATCCTTGAACGCCTTCTGCTCCGACCATTTCATATATTCTTCAGGTGTCAGCAACCAAGGTTGGCTCAAGAAGTTGTCTCCCAATTTCGTACCTACCTTGAAATAGCCAGATTTCTCATCATAGATGGCTGTGTCAGGTTTCAGATTTTCAGGGTCTTGCAAGTCCAGAGCAAACGCTTCGCTATGCACGTCTAATGGGTAGTCTGTCTTCTTTACCTTCACCGTATCGCCCATCTCTGCATCTTGTGGAGAAACTGTACTTGTTTCAGATACGGTCGTTTTCTTAGACACAACACTTGATGACGAGAAAAGATTGCTATTGCTCACTTTTGCAATAGCGCTCACGCTCGTCATAACCAGTAAGATATATAATATATTTCGAAGTGTCTGCTTCAAGATGCTATGTCTATATTGTGAGGAATCAAGTCCCCTTTTCTTACATATTCTATCCAAATAAACGTAAAACTCCCCACATTATTGTATTTAAAAGGGAAAAAAGTTGGTTCAAAGGTTTCTGCACACCAACAATGCAAATAAAAGTGGATTTATTTTGTATTGTCTTCAGCTTTCACTACCTTTGTGGCCAAATTTAATATTTGGAATTATGTTTACAAAGAATTTGTTTTGGATGGCACTGATTGTGATGGGTGCCGTGAGTATCAATGTAAGTGGTCAAAATGAAACTGTACGGCAGAAGTATGAGCGACTGGCGAAGGATGCTGACGCTAATCCTACTGACTGGAAAAAGCAATACGAGGCGGCGCACATGTTGCTGGACAAGAATAGTGAATTGTATGACCAAATTGGGGCAGGGAAGTACTATGAGCGCATCTATCACCTGGTGGCTGATATCAATTCTTCCGTGCCTGATTCTGTCTTCAATGAGGCTGGCATCACGCTGATGTTCAATGCGATGAATCATGAAGATATTCCAACGACGGTGTTCTATGGTGACGAACTGAAACGTTATACTCAATTGAAGCATGACAAGGAAAGCACGATGCCGATGTTGGTCAACACAATGGCGATTATGCTGCAGCTGGCGCAGGAGCGTTCCATGAGTGCTGGTGACATGTTGAGCGAAGTGCGGAAGGAATTGACGCAGAGACAATTCCAGGGTGTTGAAAATACGGATGTGACGATGGCTGTGATTTACGAACAGATATTTGATGACTATCTGGAGTTTGCGAAAAACAAACTGATGGAGATTACTCTTGATGGCAAACCCTATGTGGTCATCGCACAGGGAGCGTGGAATGTAGAACAGCCTTTCATGGGTTGGTTGGCAGATGCGCCAGACAGCAAGATGCTTTTCTATGGAGAAGATGGACGTGTCTATGATGACCTGCACGGCCAAATGCTTTTCAACTTCCATTGGAGTGAGGAGAGCAAGGCAGTCGTGAAGAGCGAAGACACGAACACGCGTCTCATCACGGTCACACCTGAGCAGCGCCAAAAGTATGTGGAGGCGTACAGGAAATACATGAAGAAATAATGTCGGAACTTACCGTTCCTACACACCATCAGAACTCAAAGCCGAGGTTGAGGTAGAAGTTGAGTTCTTTGGTTTTGTTGGAGTAGCCGAAGGTGGCGCCCAATGGACCAAACATGGTGTTGTAGTAGTAGGCGAGTTGTGTGCCAAGCATCGTCTGGTGGTCGAACAGATGCCGGAAGTTGTTGGCATGTTGGGCGGCAGCCACACGTAGCAGGACAAAGTGGTTGGTCGCGATGCGTTGTTGTGCTTGCATCTGCATCGCGATGAAATGCGGGTCGGTATATTCGAGATTGCCCACACCTGCAAAGGGCATTTGTTGCTCGATGTAGTGCCCGAACCATTCGCCACCAATGGCGTTGCCGTAGATGACAGGGATGTTGGCTCCAAAGAGGCACCTGCCGTAAAACATGGGTTGGAGGGTGAAGCGCTTGCTGAAGGGGATGGAAGTTCGCCAGTTGGCGTTGATGTCGCTCGCCCCCGCCTTTTTCCCTAATTGAGTGAAGTTGTCGGTCAGATACACATATTCCATCTTGAAACGCGAGCCGATGGTGGGGAAATTCCAGTTGTCTTCAGAGTTGTAGTTGATCAGTGCATGATAGCTGAAATAGTGGTCATTCTCCCGTTTGATGGGTGTGGCTCCTTCTGTGTATAGGTTACCAAGAAAATGAAGGTAGTCCCATCGTATGCTGGCTTGCAAGTTGAAGTTGCGTATGTTGAAGTTGATGGGCGTCAACACACCTTGATGGTGGTTATAGACAAAACTGTGGTTGCGGTCACCTTTCTCGTAGATGTTGATGTCGTTGTGACGGAAGGTGTAGGCGATGCTGGGGCGTGTGAAACTGCGTGGATGGAAGGTGATTTCACCTCTGCCCATGATGCGTTTGCCCAGACGGATGGTGAGGTCGGTATAGATGGGAATATTTGTTTGCAACGGGTGGTCGGCATTGATTTGCAGCGCAACGATTTCTTCTGTGTCGAACCGTCCGCCCAGATTGAGCTGGCTGGTCTTCTTGTTGCCAGCGGTGAAGACGAGGATGTAGCCGTTGCCATCAGGAATGGAACGGGTATCGATGGTCTGGTAGAAGAGGTCAATGCGCATGGAAGTGGCAATTTCTGCTTCTTGACGTGCATCGATGCTGTCGTAGCGGTTCAGGTGAAATTTGGAACGGATGAAGTGCTCGTCATGAGACGTGAAGTTTTCGAAGACAAAGCCGTTGACCTTCACTTTTTCCGTCAGAGCCGATGTGCTTTTGGGCGTGTGGGGCTCAGGTTTGAAATCGTCGTCGATGCCAATGCGCTGTTTGAGGGCGATGAGTTCATCCCAATGTTTCATCGCTTCTTCTTCACCCCGTCGGATGAGTTCCGTGATGGCGCTGCTGGTGAAACTGGCAGCATTGTAACCTTCTGTGTTCACGCGGATGGGCACATCGGTGATGGCCAGATTCTCATCGTATTTGTTCTTACAGTTGACATCGATGATTTGGCTGAGAATGCTGATGGTGTGCCCGATGTCCTCGCTGGTCTTTGGGGCACCTTGCACAGTGACACCAATGATGATGTCTGCCCCCATCTCACGTGCGATGTCAGCAGGGTAGTTGTTGCGCAAACCGCCATCCACCAGCACTTTGTCGCCAATGCGTACAGGCGAGAAAGCGGCCGGAATGGCCATCGATGCTCGCATGGCTTGTGGCAGACGTCCTGAATGAAAATCGTACTCTGTGTTGTCAATGATGTCAGTCGCAACGCAAGCAAAAGGAATGGGGAGCTTGTTGAAGTCAATCGAGTCAGTATAACCCAAACAAAGTTTCTGGAACAGCTGCGCCAGATTCTTCCCCTTGATGAGACCTCCGTCATTGTTGTTGCGCTTGCCCAGCGTAAAACCTCGTGACAAGAAATAAGTGTTCTGCTTCTCGCGGTCGCTCAGGCTCTGCTGACTCATGTCTTCCTTGTCGGAGAGGGTGTAGTCCCAATCGATGGTGTGAACCAATGAGTCGAGGATGTTGGCATTGTAACCAATGGAATAGAGACCACCCACGATGCTGCCCATGCTGGTGCCTGTGACATAATCGACAGGAATGCCAGCACGTTCGATGACTTTCAAAGCACCAATATGTGCCATACCTTTAGCGCCGCCACCGCTGAGCACAACGGCCACTTTCTTTCTGTCTGGATTCGGCTCTTGTCCCCAGATAGTGGTCGTGATCATCAACGTGACAATCAGAAGAAGAACTTTTTTCATATAAAGAATGCCCAAATTTCGCAAACAATCAATTTCGTTTGTCCTTATTTTTTTGCAAAGGTAAGAAAAACAAACCTAATACAAAAGTTTTTTATTTTTTTCTTTGTTTTTTTCTTCCTCCTTTTCTTCGAAGGGAGGAAACTTCCACCGATTTATTCGCTAACAATCAGCACGTTGCAAAAGGTTTAAATCACCTTCCCTATATCTGTTATAGGAAATCCCCTACCATTTGGGGATTTTCAGTTTGAAACCCCTGTCAAAAGTCCGTAACTTTGCATCGTCAACAAAAAAAGGTTATAGGTTATAGGTTATAGGTTAAAGACCACTCGACATGCATCGCGTCAGCCTTTCTCTAAACTCTAAACCCTAAACTCTAAACTTTACAAGACAATAATTAATAACAAATAAAACAAAACAATTATGAAAAAGTTTATCACCCTCGCTCTCGTAGCAATCATCGCCATCAGTGCAAGTGCAAAGAAGGTTAACACCGCAGTGTTCAACTCAGTAAAGGTCAACGCACCCGTTCACCTGGTCATCGTCCCCAGCAGAGAATACTCCGTGAACGTCACCTCTCGCGAGGCAGGCCTCTCCTCCGCCATCTCCTGGAGCATCAAGGACGGTGTGCTCAACATCTCAGCCCGCGACCTCGAGGCACTCGAGCAGGCAGACGGTCCAGTGGATGTCATCGTATCAGCCCCACGTGGTGTTGACTATCAGATTGGTCAAGACATGCAAGAAACATCCAGCAGCAAAAAACGTGCCCCGATGTTTAGACGCCATCGCCGCTAAACAACCCATACATCACACTTATTCATAAAAACGAAAAAGCCCGTGCAATGATGACGTTGCATGGGCTTAAAATGATACGGCGTTTCGTGCCCCTTGATACGGCGTATTGTTGCCCACGAAACGGCGTATCGTCCAAAGCCGTCTGCTGGAGGGTGAAGGTGCCTACCTTGCCTCCCTCCCGCTCCGACCGGATATAAGACAATTTTTTTCAGCAAGGCACCCCAAACGAGCCTTAAAAGACATAAGAAAATGGTACTTGGAGCCGTTTTTCTGGACGATTTTGATTCAGTTTTTTGTCGATTTTGAGCGGATGCGACCAAGAAAAAGAAGGGGGCTCAATGCTTATTTATGATAGCCAAATGTCTTTTTTCTGATAGACTTGACGTCGTAATTTGTGCCGTCAAATTTGTATTCGTCTGATTGTCAGCTATTTTTAATAAAGTGTAAAAGTGTGTCAACCAATCCAGTACTAAGACAATGTGATGTGCTCGAAAAAAATCAAAAAAACACAAATTATTTTTTGCCAAAACATTCGTAAACCGCAATGTGGATGTCGTAAATTTGCGCTGCATTTGAGATGCATCGCGAGTGAAGGCTGCGGCTCAGCATAGCTCGAGCGAGCTCGGCTCTGCGTTCACCTTGCAACTTCAGTTACAGCGTCAATCGATGGAGCAGCGAGAGCCATCAGGCTAGCATGAATGGCCGAGTCGTGACAAAGAAAGACGCAGTCAACTCCAAGGAGAAAACTTGCAGCCCTTAATGGTCACAAAATTTTCCCTTAGGAGACACAAAAAACTAACTAACACATCATCCATTTTAACTGATTGCGCCCCAGTTGATGTTGCTCTTGCGGAGTTCGCGGAGGTGGCGCCAGAGGATGTCGTTCTGGGGGTTGTGTTCTTCGGGGTCGGAGGTAATGACGGATTGGGCGGTGTCGCGGGCAAGGTTGAGGATTTGACCATCACGGGCGAGATTGGCGATTTTGAGGTCGAACGCCATGCCGGATTGCTGGGTGCCTTCGAGGTCGCCAGGACCACGCAGTTTGAGGTCTTCCTCGGCTATCTCGAAACCGTCAGTGGTATCGACCATCACCTGAATGCGCTTACGAGTGGTCTCACCTATCTCGAACTTGGTGACGAGAACGCAGTAGCTCTGGTCGGCACCACGCCCTACCCTGCCTCGCAACTGATGAAGTTGGCTGAGTCCGAAGCGCTCGGCATTCTCGATGATCATGACGGAGGCATTGGGCACGTTCACACCCACCTCGATGACGGTGGTGGAGACGAGGATGTGGGTCTCGTGGTTGGCGAACCGCTGCATCTCAGCATCCTTGTCAGCTGATTTCATTTTGCCATGCACCTTGCCGACTTTGTGGTTGGGAAAGGCTCGTTGAATCTCCTCAAAACCTGCTTCCAAGTCTTTCAAGTCCATCTTTTGGCTCCGCCTTCCTCCGTCACGACTCGGCCATTCAAACCTGTTTGATGGCTCTCGCTGCTCCGTCGATTCGGTCTCCTGAATGAGGGGATAAACGATGTAGATTTGACGTCCGAGGTCGAGTTCACGATTCATCAGTTCGTAGATGCGCTGACGATGGGCATCGAACATGTGGACGGTGCGGATGGGTTTACGACCTGGGGGCAGTTCGTCGATGACGGACACGTCGAGGTCGCCATAGAGGGTCATCGCCAAAGTGCGTGGGATGGGGGTTGCCGTCATCACAAGGACATGAGGCGGCACTGCGTTCTTCATCCAGAGTTTGGCTCGTTGCGCCACTCCAAAACGGTGCTGCTCGTCGATGACTACAAGTCCTAACTTGTTGAACATCACATTGTCTTCTATCACGGCATGGGTGCCCACAAGGATGTGGATATCGCCCCTCACAAGTCCTTCGAGCACAGCGGTCCGCTTCTTGCCCTTCACGGTGCCTGTGAGCAGTTCGACACGCACAGGGAGGTCGCCCAAGAAGTCACGCAGGGTGGCGAGGTGCTGCTCTGCAAGGATTTCCGTAGGAGCCATGATGCAGGCCTGACAGCCGTTGTCGATGGCAATGAGTGCCACCATGAGTGCCACGAGGGTCTTGCCGCTGCCCACATCGCCCTGAAGGAGTCGGTTCATCTGCCGACCTGACTTCATGTCGGCTCGTATTTCACGGATGACCCGCTTCTGTGCCTCTGTAAGTTGGAAGGGCAGGTGGTTGTAGAAGAAGCCGTTGAAGTGGTCGCCAATGGTATTGAAGATGAGTCCTTTGTAGCGCAGTTGACGGTCTTTCACGTAGCGCAGGATGTTGAGCTGGACGTAGAAGAGTTCCTCGAACTTCAGTCGCAACTGGGCATGTCGCAGGACTTCGGGCGAACTGGGATAGTGGATGTTGCGCACAGCCTCATCGTAGGACATGAGATGGTGCTGCTGCACGATGTAGGGGGGAAGCGTCTCTGCCAAGGGCTCCTTGAGCAACTTGAACATGTTGGCAGTCAATTTCGCTATCGCTGCAGAATTGAGTCCGCTCCGCTTCATCTTCTCAGAAGTGTTGTAGGAAGGTTTGAAGTTGAGAGATGAGAGGTTAGAGTTGAGAGTCGAGAGTTGAGCATCGTCTTCAAAGAGGTTGCCTGTGGTACGTGCCTGTTCCCTCAGTTCCTCAGGAGCGTTCTCAACTTCTGGGTGGGCAATCTGGATGTGTCCATTGAAGACGGTGGGTTTGCCAAAGACGAGGTAGGGTTTGCGGCAGTCGTAGTTCTTGGCGGCATACTTGATACCCTGAAACCACACGAGGTCGATGCTGCCCGTCCCATCGGAGAAATGGGCGATGAGACGCTTGGCACGTCCCTCGCCCACTGTATCGAAAGAGAAGATCTGTCCGCAGAGCTGCACGTATGGCATGCTTCCATCTATCTCACGTATCTGATAGATGCGGCTG
This sequence comes from Bacteroidaceae bacterium, assembly GCA_017534815.1. Lineage (GTDB taxonomy): Bacteria > Bacteroidota > Bacteroidia > Bacteroidales > Bacteroidaceae > Minthosoma. The sequence goes on from JAFXVS010000063.1 coordinate 21,853, forward strand.
CGGTCCACATACTTGTAAGGATAATATCCCAGCAAGTCGCCCACGGTCTTGATGCCGAGTTCGTTGGCGAACAGGAGGGCTCGATTAGGCCCCACTCCCTGCAGATACTTGATATCCTGACTCAGTATGTTCAATGCATCATTTCACTAATTACGGATGAAAACCTTTCTGGATGTTCCGTCAGCGAATTTCTCCACACAAAGACCGGTCGGGGTTTCCATAGGACGTCCCTGCAAATCATAAAAGGTAGAAGGGATTTCTTCCTCTGGCTCCTCCACATCTTCGATGGCGGTAGCCTCCTGATCAACCATGAAGATATAGGTGTTCACACTCTTGGCTGGCATGCTGACCGGCACTTCCATCACGGAACCCTCAAGGGCGAGATCTGTTTTCTGGCAGAGGTCGGCCTTATCATTGCTCGTCGAGAGCCAATGAGTGCAGCTCTTCACGTAGGAGGGCAGTTTGATGGTGAGATTATCGTTATAATCCGTGGAATTGATGGTCATCACAATGATGGAGTCACCCTTGACGTAAGCAGTCAACTGACGAGTTGCACCAGTCTTGGCGATAAAAGCTGATGAAATCGTTCCTGCGCTTGTCGTCACCCTGGCGTTCACACGAGTGGAACCAGTAACATTCTTGGAGAAGTGCGACATGATGTAGGCACGAGGCAAGAGCCTGTTCTTCACGTCATCAGACCCATACACATAATTACCGTTATTATCTTTCTCACCAGTACCCACAAATGCCCAATGGGCACGCATATACCAATAGATATAGCCTGTGCAACCAGCCTGCATACATTCGTTCAACTCACGGGCAAACTCCAATTGTTCATTCCAATTTGGCAAGCGCCCTTTAATATTGTCTGATACAGAGTGCTCCGTCATCCAAATCTCCTTGCCATACTGGTTGGCCTTAACAGCAGCTTTCTTCATATAATCCAATGGGGCGTGACCATAGAGGTGACCTGCCACAATATCAATTTGCTCACGTGCATCAGGGTCATCCATCAAAGCATCTGAATAATTGGCGGTGAAGCCCAAGGGTTCGGCACTAATCAGGCGCACATTATACGTTTCTCTATCGAGCAAATGTGCGTAGTTCTTCACCAATTCGACCTGTTCCTCAGGCGAATAGAGACAGCCAGAGTAGTTCACCCACCAGTCGGGCTCATTCTGAATGGACACAGCATAGACATCGAGATCTTTCGACTTCATATACTTCAGGTAAGAATTGAGCCAAGGGAAGAGATCCTTATAATGCTCTTTACTCAGTTTGCCACGCACATTTTTAGGATCGTCATCTTTATCGGGGTTCGCTTTTCCTCCTGAAGCCGAACCGTTAGTCTTATAATCACCTGGGGGTGACCAAGGTGTACCAAAGAGAATGCCGCCACGTTGCTTGACAATCTTGGCAGATGGCACGCAACCATACCAGTCGTAGTCGCCCCAGCCATCAGCATTTTCTATGAAATTAGGAGATATCTCCATACGCATAATGTTCAGGCCGATTTTTGACACATCGCCATAAAGCAACTTGACAGGACTCGTGTCTGTGCCATAAGGCTTCATAGCACCATCACAACAGGCAGCGCCAAAGCCTATAATGGTCTGATACTGTGTAGTAGGCCGCACTTCGACAATGAAGTTACCAGCCTCGATGGCCATTGCAGCCATCAGCGCGAAAAAAGATGTAAAAAATTTCTTCATCGATGGAAAAGATTTTTGAATTCGGCGGCAAAGATACAAAAAAAGTGAGAATATGACATTCTCACTTGCTATTTTTTTGTATATTAGGGCATAAAATCCTTATTTCACCATCACAAAACCACCTTGATCAACCATCGTGACGGTGACAGCCTTGGGGTTGCTGATTTTCAAGACAGACTTCTGAGGTTCACGGTCTTTGAGGTTGTCGCTGTAAAGAGTTGCCTGATCACCCTTTGCCAACATGGGAAGATTGAGCTTCAATGTCAGCGGAGCACCAGTGGCATTGTTGCCGGCGATGTACCAAGTGTCACCATGACGGCGAGCGAGAACGCAGTATTTGCCTGGGTAGCCATCGATGAAGACCGTCTCGTCCCAAGTGGTGGGCACTTCACGCAGGAAGTCCATGCTGATGGCTGGGGCAGGTGCGCCTGGTTCGTTGGGTTGCAAATTCTTCGTCGCCTCTGTTGGAAGATTCTCAGGCGTAATGGCGAAGTTCTGGATGGGGTTCTGGAAAAGGATGCAAGTAGCAAGTTCGTGACAGTCAGACGTCTTGCGTGTATTACCACCTCTATTGCCCTTGCGGATGTGACGGTTCATGAAGCAGCCACCAAATTCCATACAGCCGATGGCGTTGCGGATGAAAGGATGCGTAGCAGCATCCTTAGCCTCCTTGTCGGCGGCACCCTGACTGAAATAGATGTTCTCTGAAGCCAAAACTGCCTCGCTGCCCACATAGTTGGGGTACATACGTTCCCAACCACGAGGAATAGTACACCCGTGGAAGATGACCATGATGTGATGATCGTCAGCATCAGAAAGGATTTCCTCATAGTGACGCATCGTCTCTTGTTTGTCGCCACCAAAGAAATCGACCTTGATACCCTTCACGCCGATGAGGTTCATCCAACGCATGTATTGCTTACGCTTGATGGGGTCAGACATGATATTAATAGGGCCCTGCTCAATGTCGTTCCACCAACCACTGGAGCTATACCACAAGAACACATCAACACCTTGACCCTGAGCGTATCTCACCAATTGTTCCATCTTCTCACGACCGATGTTTGTGTCCCACCAGTTGTCGATGAGCACATACTTGAAGCCCATCGCCTTAGAAAGCTGGATGTACTTCACTTGGTCGTCGTAATTGATGGAGTTGTCCTGCCAGACAATCCAACTCCAAGTTCCCTTTCCAAATTCATAATGATGGGGGGTATCGTAACGCGGCTCCACATAGTTCCAGGGGATAGTCGTTTCCACAATAGGCTTCAGCGAGGTGCCCACCGTGATAGTACGCCAAGGGGTCACGCCAGGCAACGCAAAAGCAGGCTCGACGGTACCGTTGCCGTTGTTCTCCTCTGGCATCGGGAACTCAAGCGTGTAGAGCCCGTCACCCTTCATGTCGGAAAGACGAGAAGCGCAGTAACGGGAATCGACACCTGTCTCAGAGATGAGCGCCCAAGCGTCCTTGTCGTTCTTGTAAGCAGCCTTCACGTGGAAGAGGCAGGGGAACGTGTATCCGTGTCCGTACTGGCTGCGCTTGTTCATCGGTTCGTCGTAGCCATAACCCTCCTCATAACTGGGTTTCGTGCCCTTCCAACCAATCATAGCATCAGATTGTGGCGTGAGGAACGTGGTTGTCTGGCTGGGGAAATCAAAGCCCGTCGCCTCCTTCATGATACGGATGGAAAACTTCTTCTCGTTGCGACGACTTGGATGATTGGGAACAGCGTAACGGAACGCCACATCGTTATTGCTGACACGAAAATCGACATCATAAGGATTGCCCTGCGCATTCTTCAAGGTCACCACCAACTGGTTGGCCTGTACGTGCACTTGACTGAACTTTGAACGCGACATCTCGTAGTCGAATTCCAAGACATTCTCCTTTTTGCTGTCGAAGGTGATGCCCTGCGTGAAGTCGCCGTTGTCGGCCACAAAGCCAAGAGGGCTTTCGTCCAGCATCTGCTTGCCGTCGTAAAATACTTCATAGACGGGCTTGCCGCCTTTGACATCCACATTCACTTTCAGGCGACCATCAGGACTCGCCACACTTGCCACCTGCGCCGACATGCTCAATGATGCCAGCATTGTGGTCAAAAACAAGATTCTTTTCTTCATATTTTTGGATTGAGAGTTTAAAGTTTAGAGTTTAGGGTTGAGAGCTTAAGGGTTAGGGCTTAGAGTCAACATTGGGGTTAGGGGCAGCGTTAGCATCATCAGCCAATCGGTCACGCCAGGCCTCCAACGCCTTCATGGCGATGTCAACAGCTTCTTCCATCGAGCATTCCAGCGTTCCTCCTGCCGCATTCTTATGGCCTCCACCATTGAAGAACTGCTCGCAGAACTCGTTACAAGGCAGATCATCGACAGAACGTGTGGAAACTCTGATGAGCGGTCTCTCTGTGTCCTCACGCAAAGCGATGCTGAGTTTGTGTCCCTTGATTTGCAACGGCATATTCACCACTCCTTCCATATCACCTTTCATGTAGTGGAACTGCGTCAGTTCCTCCTTCTTGATGGCGAAGAGCGAGGCGTGCAATTCTGGGAACACCTGCAATTTCTCATACAGCACATAGCCGATGAACTTCAGACGGTCAGCCGAGTAGTTATTCTGGATGTTGCGGTTGATACGATCCTTGTCAATCCCCTTCTTCAGCAGTTCACTGATGATGACGAAGAGGTCGGGGTCGTTGCTGTTGAAGGAGAGAAAGCCCGTGTCTGTGGCGATGCCGGCATACAGGTCTTCAGCGGCAGCAAACGTCAGGTTCTTTGTATCCTCCATCGCATCAATGAGACGGAAAAGCAACTCACTCGTACTGCTCATTTCTGGATGCGAGATGATGTGTCCGAACTGTTTGCGGTCAGGGTCGAGATGGTGGTCGATAAGGAGGCGTTTGCAGTGCATCCGACCAACGGCAATGCCCAGTTCGTCGATGCGTCGCATATCGTTGAAGTCGAGGCAGCAGATGAGATCTGCCAACTTCAACGCCGCATAAGACGCTGTCTTCTGACGATCAAAACGCAGGATTTTGTCTGCATCCTTCATCCAATGCAGGAAATCAGGAAAGTAGTTCGGAACGATGACCGTCACCTGCTTCCCTTTCCGTTTCAGATACTCATACAGACCCAATGACGAACCGATTGCATCGCCATCGGGTGAGGTGTGGCAAACGATGACCACATTCCTGCATTCTCCAAAGTCTTTCTTCGCTATTGCCACCTCTTGTGGCGTTATCACTCTTTTCAGCATGTTTCTTAATTCAAAAACAGTTGCAAAGGTAACACAAAAAAAGACAACGAGCAAAAAAAGCCCCAAGTTGTGGGTCTTGATGACATGAAAAAAAATTATTGGGCGCAATTATTATCATTTATTGGTAATTATTGTGTAACTTTGCAAGGCGAAAAGATTCGGAAGCATGAAAATTCTGCACATTATATTATATATGGGACTGATGACGGGGATGATGATTCTCGCCTCGTGCAACGGATGCGGTTCGTCAAAGGATGAGAAGGTGCCAAGGATGGAATCGGTCATCCTGAGCAGCATCAAGCAGAAAGCGGATTTGGTTACGACGGAAGTGAGGGTGAGGAAACTGGCGATTTACGATTCGAGTCGCCACGAGAAGTTTGAGCTGAAAGATCCGAGAACGTGGAAGTATGGGGAGAGGAAGTGTATCGTGCCGGTCGATGTGACCATCAAGTACGGCTACGACCTCAAAGACCTGACCATCGACGACGTGAAGCTGACGGATGATTCGACGGCAGTAGTCATCCTGTTGCCGGAACCGAAGGTGATTGACTCGGGCTATGAGGCGAAAGTGGAGGAAGGTCAGGTGGTGAGGATGTCGTCAGGACTCAGGGATCGGATCAGCCATGAGGAGGTGGATGAATTGATGGTGAGGGCGTATAAGGCGGTGATGAAAGAGGACTTCACAGAGCTGATTCGCGGGGACATCGAAAGCAATGCCAGACTGGTGTTCACCTCGATCGTCAAGGGACTGGGAATGAAGAACGTGGAGGTGATTGTGATGAGGAAAGAAGAGTGGCGGAGTGAGCAAGTGAACAGTGAAAAAATGGGGGAACGGAAGAATGGAAATCAGCAGAAGAAATAGAGGAACGATTGTGGTGGTCTGTATGGCGACGTTAAGCATTCTGGCAACGTTGGTCACGAAGCGATGTGCGGAGCAACGTCAGCAGGAGACACTTCCGATGGAGGCGACGATGGCGAGCATCGAGGAAGTGAGACTACGAGGGGAGATGTACGTGTGCAGCGCCCTGATCGAGGACTACACGATGATGCGAGCCAAGGAGGAGAACATCTTCTGGGCAGATGACGAGCACTCGTGTGTGCAGACCATGCGGCAGAAGTGCAGCTATAAGATTGATATGGATAAGGTGGAGTATCAACCTGCTGACTCTGGAAAAACTGTCCTGGTGAAACTTCCAAAAGTGGAGTACGTAGCCACCACCCAAAGCAGCTCCTTCCTCTCGGATGACGGCAACTATTGGGCGGATCATCTGCCGAACACCAACGCCATGAAGCGCAAGGTAGAAGGTCAGATCAAACGGAGATTCGACACGGCAGAGAACCGTCGGAAAGCAGAAATCTTTGCCGAGGATGCCATCAGCGAAGTCATCGAAAAACTGGGATACTAAGTGGAATTTGTCCGTCAGTTGGAGAAGAAAAAGGAGTAGAAATCTCACATAAAAGAAGGCAAAAGAAGGCAAAAGAAGGCTTTTTAACGGAAAAGTTTGAAAAAAACGAGAAAAAGCATTGTCACTTTGTTAAAAAGTCGTACCTTTGCAAGCCGATTTATATCGAGAGGTGGCGCAAGCCGCCTCATTCTCTGTGTGGATAGCACTTCTCGCGTCGTTGGGAATGCGGTCCGTGAAACGCAGAAAACCCAAAGGGAAACCGATGGGCACAGTACGTCAGTCGAACGGCAACGTCGAGCTGGCAGCGAACACATTATTAATTTTTAAAACCAAAAGGTTAAATGCAATCAAACAGTTTCAAGACAAGCTACATCACCCCTGAAGCAGCAGAAAAGAAATGGGTGGTGGTGGATGCCGCAGGACAGACCCTTGGTCGTTTCGCATCCAAAGTAGCACAGGTACTTCGCGGTAAGTACAAACCCGTCTTCACACCCAACATGGACTGTGGCGACAATGTAATCGTTATCAATGCCAACCAGATCAAGGTTACTGGTGCAAAGGAATCTCAGAAGATGTACATCACCTTCTCAGGCTATCCAAGCGGTCAGCACAAGGCAACTTACGCCGAAATGGTGAAGCGCCCCAACGGATACGAGAAAGTGCTCCGTCACGCAGTCAAGGGCATGCTCCCCAAGGGCATCCTCGGCGCAAAGGTTCTGAAGAATCTCTACATTTTTGAAGGCGCTGAGCACGACAAGCAGGCTCAGAAGCCAGTAACACTTGATATTAACACCCTCAAATAAGCATCAGGTATATGGCAGTAGAATATATCCACGCAATTGGCCGCCGCAAGAGCGCCGTTGCTCGCGTGTACCTTGCAGAAGGTACTGGCAAAATCACTATCAACAAGCGTGAACTTGCTGACTATTTCCCATCTGAACTCGTTCAGTTCGTGGTGAAGCAGCCCCTCAACCTCCTCGGCGTTGTTGAGAAGTACGACATCAAGGCCACCCTCACCGGTGGCGGTTACACAGGTCAGAGCCAGGCACTTCGCCTCGCCATCGCCCGTGCACTTGTGAAGATCAACGAAGAAGACAAGAAGGCACTTCGCGCTGAAGGCTTCATCACTCGCGACGCTCGCGCCGTTGAACGTAAGAAGCCAGGTCAGCCAATGGCACGCCGTCGCTTCCAGTTCTCTAAGCGTTAATAAAATTACTAGGGAAGCTAGGCTAACCAGAAAAACTAGGACATCTTATATTCGTTTAGTATCTAAATCCGCAGGCTCTCTCATATTCAGGGCGACCTGGGGATTGGTTAAACAAACATTAACTCAAAAAGAAAGTAAACAAACAAAACTATTATGGCAAGAACAGATTTTGATTCTCTTCTCGCAGCAGGTGCACACTTCGGTCACCTCAAGCGCAAGTGGAACCCCGCTATGGCTCCTTACATCTTCATGGAGCGCAATGGCATTCACATCATCGACCTTCACAAGACTGTCGCTAAGCTCGACCAGGCCGCTGACGCTCTCAAGCAGATCGCCAAGAGCGGCAAGCGCATCCTCTTCGTCGGCACAAAGAAGCAGGCACAGGAAATCATCGCTGAGAAGGCTGCTTCAGTAGGCATGCCTTACGTAACTGAGCGCTGGCCTGGAGGTATGTTGACCAACTTCCCAACCATCCGCAAGGCAGTGAAGAAGATGGCTAACATCGACAAACTCCTGACTGACGGTACCTATGATAAGCTCTCCAAGCGTGAGAACCTCCAGATTCGCCGCAAGCGCGCTAAGTTGGAGAAGAACCTCGGTTCTATCGCCGACTTGACTCGCCTCCCATCAGCCCTCTTCGTGGTTGACGTAATGAAGGAGCACATCGCCGTGAGCGAGGCTAACCGTCTGGGCATCCCAGTGTTCGCTGTGGTGGACACCAACTCTGACCCACGCAACATCGACTTCGTTATTCCAGCTAACGACGACGCTACAAAGTCTATCGAACTCATCCTGAGCGTAGTTTGCGGCGCCATCAACGAGGGCATCGAAGAGCGTAAGGTGGAGAAGGCTGACCAGGAAGCCAACGCTGAGAAGAAGGAAGGCAAGGTTCCCGCAGTAGAAGCTGACGAGGAAGAGGTTGCAGAGGAAGCAGCAGAAGAAACTGAGGCTCCTGCAGCAGAATAATCAACGAGAACTTATAAACTTAAGCACTCACAAACTAAAATTCTAAAAAGATTATGGCAATTACCATACAGGAAATCAACGAGCTTCGCAAGAAGACTCAGGCAGGTCTCATGGACTGCAAGAAGGCGCTCACTGAGGCCAACGGCGACATGGAGGCTGCAATGGAAATCCTTCGCAAGAAGGGTCAGCTCGTGGCTGCAAAGCGTTCTGATCGCGACGCAGCTGAGGGTTGCGTACTTGCAAAGGTGGACGGCAACTACGGCGCAATGATCGCGCTGAAGTGCGAGACCGACTTCGTGGCCAAGAACGCAGACTTCGTGGCTTTGGCTACTAAGATCATCGACGCAGTGGTGGCCAACAAGTGCAAGAGCATGGATGAGGTGAACGCCTTGACCATCGACGGCGAGAACATCAAGGACGCCATCACCAACCGTTCAGGTGTGACAGGCGAGAAGATGGAGCTCGACGGCTTCAACTATGTGGAAGGTGAGGACATCGTTGCTTACAACCACATGAACCAGAACTTCCTTTGCGCTCTCGTAGTGCTAAACAAGAAAGGCTTCGAAGAGGCAGGCAAGGGCGTAGCCATGCAGGTGGCAGCCATGTCTCCTATCGCGCTCAACGCTGATTCTGTTCCACAGGAAGTGAAGGACACTGAAACTCGCAACGCAGTTGACAAGGCAAAGCAGAACCAGATTGGCAAGGCTGTTGAGAACGCACTCAAGAAAGCCGGCATCAACCCAGCACACGTTGACTCTGAGGATCACATCGAGTCTAACACGAAGAAGGGTTGGATCACTCCTGAGGAGGCTGCCAAGGCTCGCGAGATCAAGGCCACTGTTGCTAAGGAGGCTGAGGCTAACCTGAAGGAGCAGATGATCGAGAACATCGCTAAGGGTATGGTCGCTAAGTTCTACAAGGAGAACTGTCTCCTCGAACAGGCTTACATCGACGACAACAAAATCTCTGTGGCTCAGTACCTCAAGGGTATCGACAAAGACCTTACGGTTACTGACTTCAAGCGTTTCACGCTCCGCGCAGAGTAATCATGTTCAAATAAACATTCATTGTAATAAAATGAGCGGGACACATTCGTGAGAATGCATCCCGCTCGCTTTTTTTCCTTAACTGGCCTTAATGTCCTTAGACACCTTAAATACTTTAATGACCTTAAAGACTTATTCTCGCACCAGTTTTTCCTTCACATTCCAGCTCTTACCGTCCTCAACCAGTTTGCCGTTTTCCCAGCGCTTCTGGATGTAGGTATAGGAGCCGTCGCGAGCCATGTAGTGACTGAAGACGCACTGGTAGGCAGCATCTACTTCGGGATTGGCAATGTCACGGAAAGTCGGATAGAGCGTGAAGGTCACGTTGCCCTCGTTCCAATCGGCAATCCACGCGTCGTAGTACTGGAAGGTCTGATCGGTCACGCTTCTACCGCCGACGCTGATGAGCAAGTCGGGCGTGCCGTCGAGGTTCACGTCCTGCTCGATGACGTTGCCAAACGACTTCATGTCATCCGGGCGGTCTTCCAACTTAGCCTCCAGCACTTGAAGCGTCTTGCCGTCGCGGTTACGGACAATAGCTTCGTAACCAGGCATCGGTCCTTTCTCATCCACAATGCGGAGGCTCACGTCATAATCCTCCCATGTCTCTTTCGGACCAATGGGACCATCCTCGAACGACAGTTTCTGACCGTTCTTGCTCTGCTGATGGAACCTCATGCCATCCCACTTGCAGTTGATAACAATAGCGTCCTTGCCTTTGTGCTCCTCCGACGGATAGACCGTAGCGACGATATCCTTGCCTGTGATGGGCAACGCATAATGCGCCACGCCCCGACCCGGAACGTCGATGTCCATGCCCAGATCGTTCCAACTCGCCCAATTCATGCGACGGGTCTCTGAGTCATACACATAGAACGACAGACCCGTGTTTTCCGTGTCCACAGGCCTATTATCCCAGAAGAGCTTGATGTTCAATGCCACCAGCTTGTGACGGCCGTCCACACAGTTCCAATAGCAGAACTCGCATGTCTGCTCCGAGTTCTCCTCCATCGAGTTGACGCGACGGAAGTGGCTCACATGACCGTTCAGCAAGTTCTCTGTCCACTCGCCCTGTGTCTTCTTCCCCTGCTGATACAACGTCCATTGTTCACTCAGTCCGCCCAGTGCCTCGCCCAGTTCGTCCTGACTCAGTATGGCCGAAACGAAGTCCGAGATGGTAGGCCGATCGCCCTTAAATCGCACGGGGATCGAGTAATCCTCATCCTGAGCGCTCACCGACAAGCACAAGCCCAACATGATGACCCAAGCCACCAACATTTTCTTACAAATCTGATTTCCCATGATCATAGTTGTTTTTGAATTGTATAATGTCCTTAATGTCTTTAGACTTAAAGACTTTAAAGTCCTTCGTTCCTCTTCATTTTCTCCTGATAGAACCGAATCTTCATCAGCACCTTCTCCCTACCCTTCCGCGCAGCGTCCAAGTCATGCATCGCCTTGGCAAACCGGTAGCACTCATCCACATCCTTCCGTTGCTGCGCCGACACGCCTTTCGGTAGCAGACCCTCATAGCCCTCGCCCTCCAGATCTACCTCCGTGAACGCATACCTTCTCTTCCCATCGATGTTCACCAGCAGCAGCTTCCCGCTTTCCTCCACTTCGGGAAAGAACGAGAACCGCTCCTTGCTCCCCCGATATGCCGGTAGCACCCAGTAGCCCATCATCTGATACTTCTCAACCTTCTCGAAGACGAACCCACGCTTCATGTCCTCCACCTCTAGCGTCGCGAACGTGATCACGCTGTCCAACCTTGTCAGTTCCGCCTCAGCCTGAGCCAGTTCCGTCGAGTCGTTCCTTCTGATTTCCTCCCGGCGTTCCTCTGTCCTCGTCGACTTGCGCTCCTGACACGCCGCCAGCATCAGCATCGCCACCAGCAAAAAGACACATTTCCTATCCATATTCCTATTCAGATTAAAATTCGCTGGCAAAGTTACGAATAAGTGGAAGAAGAAGCAAATATATTCGTGTTAGTTTATCGTATCGAAGAGGAAATTTTGTTGGGATATTGTATTTTTTCGAAGAGAATGGTGGGTATTTTCGTGATTTTCTTGTAAATTTGCAAGCGGAAACATCTAAATGAATGATATGATGAAAAAGAATCTGTTTTTGGTGAGTCTGGCGGCGGCGGGGCTGCTGACGGGCTGCAACATGGGCAAAGGTACGGACGGACAGGCCTCGGAGGAGGACAGTGTGGCCGTGAGTGAATCGGTGTCGGCGGAGGAAAATAAGGGGTATGACCTGGAGGCGCTGGCAAAAGTGATTGAGGGGGCAGAGACGTTGATGGGGTTCTCGGAGGGAAGAGCCTCGGTGGAGAATGGGGATGAGAAGGTGGGGGTGATTGACAAGATGGGTAATGTGGTGATTCCGTTTGAGTACGGGTACTCGGTGTTCCGGTATTCGGACGGGGTGATTTGCTGCGTGAGCACGAACGACAAGTGGAATTATTTTGACCGGGAGGGGAAGCTGCTGTTCTCGTCGACGGACGGGGGACCGAGCCAGTTCCACGACGGGTTTGCGTGTAAGTACAGCTCGGAGACTGGCAAGTACTACTTTATTGACAAGAAAGGCGAGAAGGCTTTCGGCGGCAAGATGTGGGAGTGGGCTGATGATTTTTCGGACGGGATGGCGTCGGTGTTTGATGGCCGCGGATGGGGTTTCATCAATACGGAAGGCGAGCTGGTGATTCCGTGCAAGTATGATAGTGCGGCTGAGCAGAATCCGGGCGGGTTCGCGGAGGGTCTGGCGGCTGTGGTGATTGTGCCGGAGCGGGATTTGTTCGGCTATATCGACAAGACGGGCAAGCAGGTTTTCCCGAATCTGTACTTTGCTGACACGCCGTTCTCGGAAGGGCTGGCCTGGGTCTGGGACCGTGAGTCAGAACGCTATGGGTATATCGACAAGACGGGCAAACTGATCATCAAACTGGAGGAGAATTGGAACGGGGATTCGTTCCACGAGGGTTTGGCGCTGGTGCGGATGGGCGAAAACAAGCTGGGCTTCATCGACAAGTCAGGGAAGCTGGTGATTGACTTGGGGAACGAGTATGACGAGGCTTTCCAGTTTCAGGAGGGTCTGGCTCGTGTGAGGAAGGACAAGTCGTATGGGTTCATCGACACGACGGGCAAGCTCGTTATCCCGTGCGAATATACTTCTTGCTATGAGAACTTCTCGGAGGGTCTGGTGCCAGCGAAGAAGGGTGAAAAGTGGGGATATATCGCCAGAGACGGAAAGAGCACGTTTGATTTTTGAAATGAAGGATATGAAAAAGATATTTTTGATGGCATTGGCAGGTCTGCTGATGGCTTGCAACGGAAAGATTTCCGGCAATAACAATTCGGGCGAAGACTCAACGGCAGTGGATCAAGACTCGGTGGTTGCGAAGGCTGACGAACCGTCGTTACGCGAATGTACAACATTCTCAACAAGATTCCGCAAGGACGAGAATGGACAGTGTGACGCGCTCATCCTGACGTGCAACATTGACACCAAGAAACAGGAGTTCACGTGCGAATTCAACTTTTCGAAGGACAGAGAGTATCTGGGCGAGGCTGGCGAGATTGAGGAGGTGGACATCAACTTCGACGGCGTGCCAGACGTGTTGGTGACACTGGGTGATTTCGGTGTCAATCCAGGGCTTTTCCCGATGATCTTCTACGGGGCATTCGTCTTTAACGAGGCAACTGGAGAATTTGAGCAGGTAACCGTCTTGGAGGACAAGCCCAACCTGTCCATCGATGCCGAGAGGAAAGTCATCGAAAGCAATTTTGCTACTGTCGTAGGTGACCATTATCATGAGGAATATGCCTGGGAGAACGGCAAGCTGAAGCTGGTGGAGGAAAGACAGACAAACAATTACGAAGACGAGTAACTATATGAAGATTCTCACCCACGACGACATCTTGCGTCAGCTCGACCACCCGTTCTTCCGCCTCATCTCTGAGACGGCAGAGGAGTTGGGTCTGGACTGCTACGTCATCGGCGGATGGGTAAGAGACCTCTACTTGGAACGTCCATCAAGTGACATCGACATTGTGGTGGTCGATGAGAAGAAAGAGACGAAACGTCCTGGCATTGCCATCGCCGAAGCACTCCGACACAAACTCGGCAAGAAGGCGCACATCGCCATCTACAAGAACTTCGGCACGGCGCAACTGAAGCACAAGAGTCTGGAAATTGAGTTCGTCGGTGCCCGGAAAGAGAGCTACGACCGCAACTCGCGCAAGCCTGTGACCGAGGACGGCACGCTGGAGGAAGACCAGAACCGCCGCGACTTCACCATCAACGCAATGGCACTCTGCCTGAACAAAGACCGCTTCGGCGAACTGGTCGATCCCTTCGACGGACTAGCCGACCTGGAGGATAAGACCATCGCCACCCCACTCGACCCCGACATCACGTTCAGCGACGATCCTCTCCGCATGATGCGCTGTATCCGATTCGCCACTCAACTCAGTTTCCATATTGAGGAAGAAACCTTTGACGCGTTGAGCCGCAACAAGGAACGCATCAAAATCATCTCAGCAGAGCGCATTGCTGACGAGCTCAACAAGATCCTCCTCTCCCCCACTCCCTCCAAAGGTTTCGTAGAATTGGAACGTTGTGGGCTCCTGCCCCTCATTTTCCCCGAACTGGCATTACTGCAAGGAGTGGAAACCAAGGATGGCAAAGCGCACAAGGACAATTTCTACCACACGTTGGAAGTGTTGGACAATGTAGCAAAGAATACGGCCGATTTCAACAGCATTGGTGAGGGGAACGGTACGTGGGATTCGCCCAAAGACCATGTTCTCTGGCTCCGCTGGGCAGCCCTGCTCCACGACATTGGCAAACCCAAGTCCAAGCGCTTCGACCCGCTCTTGGGTTGGACCTTCCACAACCATAATGACATTGGCGAAAAGATGATACCGAGCATCTTCCGAAAGATGAAACTCCCGATGAACGAGAAGATGAAGTTCGTACAGAAGTTGGTGCAGATGCACATGCGTCCGATTGCCATCGCCGACTCGGAAGTGACGGATAGTGCAGTCAGAAGATTGCTCTTCGATGCTGGTGATGATATTGACGATTTGATGTTGCTTTGTACGGCCGACATCACCTCGAAGAATGATTTGAAGAAGAAGAAGTTTGCCGACAACTACATCACGGTCCGCACGAAGCTCGTGGAGATTGAGGAGAAAGACCGCATCCGCAACTTCCAACCACCCATCAGCGGCGAGGATATCATGCAGATGTTCGGACTGCATCCCAGCAGGGAGGTCGGCGTGCTGAAGACCTGCATCAAGGACGCCATCCTAGACGGAAAAATTCCCAACGAGTACGAGCCCGCGGAGGCGCTGCTCATCGAGGAGGCCAAGAAGATGGGACTGAAACCAGTAACTAACTAACACATTATATATATTATAACCTATGAAGAAATTATCAATACTCATCCTCGGACTTGTAGTCATGCAGACTGTTGCGGCACAGTCCTTACCTTTTTTCTCTCCATTTGATGAGAGACGCAATACAGGAACGCAACTCTCCATCGATGTCACCAACAGCATCAAAAAGGTGAACGACTATTGGCAGAGCCATAACTCACCCAAATGCCGCGCATTCTGGGACAACGCCGCTTATTTCACTGCCAACCAGGAAGTCTATCAGCGGTTCGGCACAAAACGATACCTCGACTATGCACTCGAATGGGCTGAATACAATCATTGGCAGGGTGCCACGCAGACGGACAAGAGCAAATGGCAGTACAAGACCTACGGCGAGGGCATGGATCATGTGCTTTTCGCTGACTGGCAAATCTGTTTCCAAGTGTATATTGACCTTTACAAACTGGAACATCGTGCCGAACGTATCGAACGAGCCCTCGAAGTGATGGGCTACCAAGCCTCAACCAAAGAGAAGGATTATTGGTGGTGGTCGGACGCCCTCTACATGGGTCTGCCCATCTTCTCGAAACTATACACCATCACCCACGATGAGAAGTTGCTCGACAAGCAATACGAGTGCTTCAAGTGGACAGACAGCCTGCTCTTCGACACCGAGGCACAACTCTACTACCGTGATGCGAAGTATGTCTATCCGAAGGTGAAAACCGCCTGCAACGACGGAAAATCCTTCTGGGCACGCGGTGATGGATGGGTGTTGGCAGGCTTGGCAATGGTGCTGCAAGACCTTCCTCGCGACAGCAAATATCGTCCGTTCTATATCGACCGCTTCAAGAAACTCGCTGAGGGTGTGGCTCGCTGTCAGCAACCCGAAGGACACTGGACACGCTCGATGCTCTGCCCTGACGACGCTCCTGGTTACGAAACCTCCGGCACCGCTTTCTTCACCTACGGCCTTCTTTGGGGGGTGAACAATGGAATTCTCCCTCGGGAGAAATATCAATTCGTCATCCAGAAAGCATGGAAGTATCTCTCCGAAGTGGCACTCCAACCCGACGGCAGCATCGGCTATGTGCAGCCCATCGGCGAGAAACCCGACCCGACGAAGACCGTCAATGCCCAGTCACAAGCCCCGTTCGGCACCGGCGCATGGCTCTTGGCGGCATGTGAGATGCTCAATTACATCGTTGATACCTCTTTGATGGGAAGAATCGCAGGATAATGGGAGGTGACCACATCCATATCAACCACTGGCTCATGCCGTTCTCATGGCTTTACGGAGCAGGTGTCAGCATCAGGAATCTGATGTTCGATGGCGGTGTGCTCAAATCCCAATCGTTCAACATTCCTGTCATCTGCGTGGGTAACATCACCGTGGGCGGAACGGGCAAGACCCCTCACACGGAATATCTTATCCGCCTCTTGTCGAAGACGCATCAGGTGGCAGTGCTCAGCCGAGGATACAAGCGCCTGTCGAAGGGTTATGTGCTCGCCACCAAGGACACTCCGATGACCGAGATTGGCGACGAACCTTATCAGATGAAGCAGAAATTTCCGCACATTCACATGGCCGTCGATCGTGACCGCTGCCACGGCATCGCAGAACTGATGAAGCCCAGCGTGACGCCCAAGACTGACGTGGTCATCCTCGATGACGCCTTCCAGCACCGCTACGTAAATCCACGTCTAAGCATCATGCTGATGGACTACCACCGTCCCATCTATCTCGACAAACTGCTGCCCGCCGGACGACTGCGCGAGTCCATGTCAGGACTCAAGCGTGCCGATATCATCATCGTCACCAAATGTCCGCGCGACATCACGATCATGGAGCAAAGGGGCATCGAGCGTTCCCTCCATGTGGAGCGGCATCAGAAGGTCTTCTACACCACCTACCGCTACCCCGCCACCATCGGGGATGTCGGCGAAAAGCCTCTCCTCGTCACTGGCATCGCCTCGCCCCAGCAGATGGAGTACGACCTGCGGAAGATTATCCCCGACTTCGAGATAATGACCTTCCCCGACCACCACAACTTCACAGCCCTCGATATCGAGGACATCAAGAGACGAGCCAACGACCGCACCATCCTCACCACCGAGAAGGACGCCACCCGACTACATGGGCTCGACAACGTGAAGGTCATCCCCATCGAGGTCGAGTTCCTCAACAACCAAGACGACGAGTTCAACCAGATCATCGATAACATTATATAATATGGCAACAGAAATATCAACCATCGGCGAATTCGGCCTTATCAAGCGACTGACGCAAGGCATCGAACTACAGAACCCCGAGACCAAATATGGAGTCGGCGATGACTGCGCCGTCCTCAAATATGATGACGACAAAGACATCCTCGTCACCACCGACCTGCTCATGGAGGGCGTCCACTTCGACCTCACCTACCTGCCCATGAAGCACCTCGGCTACAAGTCCGCCATTGTCAACCTCAGCGACATCTACGCCATGGGCGGCATGCCCAAGCAGATTACCGTCAGCCTCGCCCTAAGCAAGCGCTTCAGCGTGGAAGACATGGACGATTTCTATGAGGGGCTTCGACTCGCCTGCGCCGAACATCAGGTGGACATCATCGGCGGCGACACCACCAGTTCCCGCACCGGACTCGCCATTTCCATCACCGCCATCGGCGAGGTGGAGCACGGCAAGGCCATCTACCGCAACGGAGCCAAGGAGACCGACCTCATCTGTGTGAGTGGAGACCTCGGCGGCGCCTACATGGGCTTCCAGCTCCTCGAGCGCGAAAAGGAAGTCTATTACAAGCAGATTGAGACCGCCAAGACCGACGCCGAGCGCATGGCGATTTCCCAGCCCGACTTCAGCGGCAGGGAATACCTTCTCGAGCGTCAGATGAAGCCCGAGGCACGGCGCGACATCATCGTGCGGCTCCGCGAGGCAGGCATCCAGCCCACCGCCATGATGGACATCAGCGACGGGCTCTCCTCCGAGATTCTCCACATCTGCACCCAGAGCCACTGCGGATGCCGCATCTACGAAGAGCGCATCCCCATCGACTACCAGACCGCCGTCATGGCTGAAGAGCTCAACATGAACCTCACCACCGCCGCCCTCAACGGAGGCGAAGACTACGAGCTCCTCTTCACCGTCCCCATTGCCGACCACGAGAAGGTCGAGCAGATGGAAGGCGTCAAGCTCATCGGCCACATCACCAAGGAGAGCCTCGGCTGCGCCCTCATCACCCGCGACGGCGCAGAGTTTGAACTGAAAGCTCAGGGATGGAATCCGCTGAAGAAATAAGCCCTATAAGTCCTATAAGACCTATAAGACCCATAAGCCCTATAAGATTAGCAACCAACAATCAACCCAAATATTAACTTAAAAACCAACAAAATTATGAGAGTAATTATTGAACCCGACTACGAAGCCCTCTCCAAGTGGGCTGCCAACTACGTGGCAAACCGCATCATCCAGGCCAACCCGACACCCGAGAAGCCATTCGTGCTCGGATGCCCCACAGGCTCATCGCCCCTCGGTCTGTACCGCAACCTCATCGACATGTGCAGCGCAGGCAAGATCTCGTTCCAGAACGTCATCACGTTCAACATGGACGAGTACGTGAAGCTCCCCGAGGACCATCCCGAGAGCTACCACAGCTTCATGTGTAACAACTTCTTCAACCACATCGACATCAAGCCTGAGAACGTGCACATCCTCAACGGCAACGCTCCCGACCTCATCGCCGAGTGCAACCAGTATGAGGAAGCCATCGCCAAGGCAGGTGGCGTTGACCTCTTCATGGGCGGCATCGGTCCCGACGGACACCTTGCATTCAACGAGCCAGGTTCTTCCTTGTCTTCTCGCACCCGCATCAAGACATTGACCACCGACACCATCCACGCCAACAGCCGCTTCTTCGACAACGACCTCAGCCTCGTGCCCAAGCAGGCGCTGACCGTCGGCATCGGCACCGTGATGGACGCCAAGGAAGTGCTCCTCGTATGCTCCGGCCACAACAAGGCACGTGCCCTCAAGCACTGCATCGACGGCGACATCAGCCACAAGTGGACTTCTTCCATGCTCCAGATGCACCCACACGCCATCGTGGTCTGCGACGAAGCCGCCTGCGACGAGCTCACAGTCGGCACCTACAAGTATTACCTTGATAAGGAGCGCGGGAACCTGTAAAACAAAAAAAGGAGCACTCGATGATTCGAGGGCTCCTTGATTTTTTATGTGCTTCGCACAGTCGTTGAAAGTAAATTCGGAGTAAATACGGAGTAAATTTATTCGAGTAAATTTCATGTGTGCCAAGTGTTTATTTACTGGTCAAAATTTACTCCGCATTTACTCCGCATTTACTTTCCGAGATAGTGCCAACGGCACGCACGTTAATTTTCAACTTTTAGTTTTTAGTTTTTAACTTTTACCCTTCACCGCCACTTGGGGGCAGTCCACCACCGCCGGGGTTGTCACCTACTTCGCCGCCGGGGTCGGATGGCAGTCCACCGCCACCATTGTCGCCAGTGTTGTCACCCACTTCGCCGCCGGGGTCAGATGGCAGGCCGCCACCGTTGTCGCCACCGTTGTCGCCGCCGCTGTCACCGCCCGGAGTGGTGCCAGAGTTGCCAGAGTCGGTGTTGGAGGAAGAAGAGGAAGAGGAAGATGATGAGGAGGAGGAAGATGAATCGGAGTTGCCGCTCTTCCTGTCGAGCATGTCCTGATAGAGCTTGATGGTTCCGTTCCACTGCTTGATGAAAGCATCATACGTGGCAGGCTCATCGGCAAAGACGGAAGCAGCCTCTATGATGGAAAGGATAGCCTCGTAGGCAGCATCGGTCTCGCGACGTGCAGCGGCCAGAGCACCCTTCACCTTCTCGCTCTCCTCGCCACCCTGCTCGATGCGCAGCGAAACAACCTCGTTGTTGGCAGCCACAAGCTGGTTGAACAGATAGGTGCCGTTGATGGCCTCAAGGCGGGCAAGGTTCTCTGGCGTGGAGAGGTCAGTGATAAGATTCAGGAGCTGACCCGTCTCCTCATCGAGCTGGGCGGTGGTATTCACCTTGTAGAGTTTGAAAGGCTTAATCAGCTCACTGGCGGCAGGGTCAAGCACGTCCATTCCGCTGCCTGCCCATGCCTGCACGAGACGGTGCAGACGTGTATAGAAGGAATCGCGACGGCGGTCGGCAGCCTCCTTCTGAGCAATGATTTCACTCGCCTTCACCAGCATGTAGAGGCTGTCCTCCGTGCCGAAAACGGTCACGAGGGTCTGCAACGCGGTCAGAATCTTCTGGGCGCTGAAGCCTGTGGATTGTGCATACTGGATGAAAGCATGGATGAACGCGAAATGCTGCGCGTTCGTCAGACGATAAGTTCTTAAACGATTAAATTTGTTCATAACTTGAAATTTTTTAATTGGTAAAATATTCTTTTTTCCTTGTCACGCTGACAAAACTCATTTTGGTTCCAGCGAAGACTTTGTCACGCTGACAAACTCAATTTTGGCTCCAGCGGAGACTTTGTCACGCTGACAAACTCAATTTTGGTTCCAGCGGAGACTTTGTCACGCTGACAAACTCAATTTTGGTTCCAGCGGAGACTTTGTCACGCTGACAAAACTCATTTTGGCTCCAGCGGAGACTTTGTCACGCTGACAAAAGCAGCGAAAAATTTCGCCAACAGACAAAATCATTGTCTGGTAAACGCATTTCTGATTTCTTTCTTCATTCGTTCTTTTTTCCTTTCTTTTTTAATTTGTACCTAAAAACATGATGCCCGGTGTGTGCCTTTCAGTCCATTTGCCCAATGGTTCACATCCTTCGTCATTTCGGCTGCAAATATATGATGTGCGCACATCGTTTTCCAAACCTTCCCACTTTCTTTTCCATCTTTTCAACAATATTTAACGCAAACAGGCGCATTTTCCCTCTGAAACAGGGGTGACAAGTGACAAAATGGGGGTAAAAGAAGAGCCCGTGCTGGTGCACAGGCTCTCTTCTGTTTTCTACTCTAGATTTTTTATATTATTCCTCTACAATATTCATGAACCTGCTCCATGTTTTGCAATGAGGTCGTTACTTGACAAGCACCTTTTTGCCATTGACAATATACACGCCCTTTGGCAATTTTTTATTTGAAATGCGGTGACCTTGTAAGTCATAAATCACATTTGTCTCATGGCTCTTTCTACTTTGGCCAAATTCAATGTCCGTGATTGCCGTCTCCTCATCAGTCAAGGCTACAATCTCCTTAAATGTGTTCCATGGATCTGTCGCCTTGTACGTCTCTAAGGAAGCAACTGGCACGTGGAGCGTGGCAGAAGAGATGGATGAGTTATCAAACGCACCCAACCAACCACTGACTGTTTCCGGAACACTCTTTGCACAACAATATACATCCTTCAGGCCGGAGCAATCCTGAAAAGCATAGTCTCTTATTGATGTCACACTGTTAGGGATAGTCACCGATGTCAGGCCGGAGCAACGAGAGAAAGCCCCGTATCCTATTTCTGTCACGCTATTGCCGATTGTCACCGATGTCAGGCTGGAGCATATATAGAAAGCAAAGTTTCTGATTGATGTCACGCTGTTGGGGATAGTCACCGATGTCAGGCCGGAGCAACGAGAGAAAGCCCCGTATCTTATTTCTGTCACGCTGTTGGGGATAGTCACCGATGTCAAGCCGGAGCAGGCTGCGAAAGTCCCTTCTCCTATTGATGTTACGCTGTTGGGGATTGTCACCGAAGTCAGGCCGGAGCAGCCAGAGAAAGCCCTGTTTCCTAATGATGTCACGCTGTTGGGGATAGTCACCGATGTCAGGCGGTAGCAGCCATAGAAAGCATCGTCTCCTATTTCTGTCACGCTGTAGGCCACATCATTTTCTGTTACAGTCTCGGGAATCGTCACACTGCCTGTGTAGTTGGTGTCGCCAGAGGTTACAGTAGCCTCCATTGTATAGGGATTTAGAAGGTAAAAGACACCATCAATTGTTACAGAATGCTCAATAGCCACAATTTTACGGAAATCCTTCCATGGTGCTGTCGCCTTATAAGCCTCTAAGGAAGCAACTGGCACGTGGAGCGTGGCAGAAGAGATGGATGAGTTATCAAACGCACCCGACCAACCACTGACTGTTTCCGGAACACTCTTTGCACAACAATATACATCCTTCAGGCCGGAGCAGCCAGAGTATTTGCAACTTACTGTGTACCAATTCGTTTTGTTTAAAACGGTAGAAAAGTTGTTTCGAGGATTTTACTGAGAGTGAATAAGATGAAGATTTAACGTTTTTACCCTTTGTTTAGGTCGCAAATCGTTCTTATGGAGAGTGTAAAATA
>JAFXVS010000064.1 GCA_017534815.1 Bacteroidaceae bacterium
TATCAGAAGAATTTCTTTAATCCTACGTTGCCCGTTGACGAAGCGCAATTCTTTGCGCTCGTCAGGGCCACGCAGTGGAACGAGGCGATTGACAAGTTTCGTGAAACGGGCGACCAGAAGTTGAAACGCGGACTGCCTGCGTTTATCTTCCAGGCCATGTTTGACGAGACGCAATCGAAGAAAGGCAAGGTTGGCCGCTGGCGCAAACAAGCGGCTACAAGGCTGACGGGTCTCGTTGTGATGGATATTGACCATGTGGAGAATCCACAGGAGAAGTATCTGGAGTGGAAGGCGCTCGATTTTGGCAAGTTGGGTATTCTGCTTGTGTATATCACCCCTTCAGGTCATGGCATCAAGGTCGTATTCAAGGCCGATGCCCAGAAGGGTAATCTCATCGACAATCAGCACGCTATGGCGAAGGTGCTTGGCGTGGAGGTTGACGAAAGTTGCAAGGATGCAAGCCGCATGAGCTTCATCTGCAAGGAATCGGATATTATGTACATTGACAAGGAACTATTTACTTATGAGAACAAGGAATTTGCTGAGAAATACGATGCTGAGTATAGGGCTGGGCATTCTTCTCCCTCCCCTAAGTTAGGGGAGGTCAGGAGGGGTCTGAACAAGGGAACATCTGACGCGTGTTCAGACCCCCAACCCCCTAACTTAGGGGGCTTGAGTTGGAGAGGCTATGATGTACAGTCTATTATTGATGCTCGTTATGGCGAGAAACTGCCCTGTGCAGCCGACTCGAACCGCCATAACGAGAGCCTCAAACTGGCAACAGACCTGCTGCTTATGCTCGACGGTGACAAGGCCGCTGTCCAGCGCATCGTGGAGTCGCAGCCGTGGGTCAAGGAGATCATCGAGGAGAGGGATGAAAATGTGGCTCAGACGATTTCCTCAGCCGCTGAGTGTGTGGCGCAAAAGGAAAAGAAGTATGCCAGCAGTCTGCCTTCCAAGGCGATGCAAGAAGCAATCCAAAAGGCCACGGGTAAGGCGTTTCTGGAAATCACGAAAGCGCAAACGCAGACGGCGATGACGCTAAAGGATGATGACATGGCGCAGTGGCTTTGGGACTGGGGTGCACAGATTGAGGCTCTAAGTGAGGAGTTCCCTCTGTTAAAAGACATCTGCAAAGGTTTGAAGAGGAACCAATATCCTGCGGCTATGTTTGTGGGTGGCGGTCTGCTGATGACCTTGATGACTCGCTGCACATATCGTTTCTATCATCGACCTGAAGAGTTGCGTCGTTTGAACAATTCGACGCTGATTATTGGCGACCCTGCCAGCGGTAAGTCTTTCGCTACGCGACTGTTTAAGTTGCTGGCGGCTCCTATCATCGCTGCCGACAAGGTGGGCAAAGATGCCATCAACGCCTATCGCGAACTGATGAAGACCAAGGGTGCCAATAAGGATAAACCCAAGAAGCCAAAGGTGGTGGTGCGCGTGCATCCGGCTCGAACCTCGAATGCTCAGTTCATTCAGGACATGGTGAATGCCGTTGAGGTGGTGGATGGCGAAGAAATGCAGTTGCACATGCTGACGTTTGACACAGAGTTGGACAACACTGTCACCGTCCAGAAAGGCGGCTCGTGGATTGACAAGTTCTCGATGGAACTCAAGGCCTTCCACAATGAAGAGGACGGTCAGGCGTATAGCAATGTCGATTCGATTCTTCAGGACTTTATCGTCACTTGGAACTTCATCTACACGGGCACACCCATCGCCCTGAAGAAGAAGGTGAATGAGCAGAATTTTGGAAGTGGTCTTGCTACCCGTTTGACCTGCATTCCTTTGCCTGCTACCAACTTTGAGATGATGGAGCGTGAAGCCCGAGTGGACTATGAGAGCGATGCGCGTTTGAAGTCTTGGGCTGAGAAGTTGGATCGTATGAAGGGCGAATTGACGGTTCAGAAGATTGTCGATGAACTCTACGACTGGACGGCACGTCGCATGATGGATGCTGCTGAGAACGACTCCAAGGCCGACGAAATGCTGTTGAAACGCTGCGCCTATCACGGTCTGAATTTCTCTGCACCGTTCATTGTGATGCGCCATTGGGACAAGATGAAGCAGGATGGCGACTACTGGTGTGGTGAGTTTGAGACTGACGAGGTGGATTGGAAACTGGCAGAGCTGATCGTGACTATCCAGTACGCATGTCAGCGCCACTACTTTGGTGCCATGGCCGAGGCTTATTTCGACAACAAGACGCGTGATGCCGCAGCCAACGTGCAGCGCCGTCAGAAAACCATCGAAGGCTTCAACCGCCTGCCAGAGGAGTTTACCATCGACGACGTGATGCGCTGCTTCTCAATGCCCAGCATCAATGCCGCCCGCATGAGGACTCACCGTCTGGTGAAGGACGGACTGGCAGAGAAAACTGCCGACTATGTGGAGAATGGCACCACCAAGGCCAAATACAAGAAGACTGGTCGCGTGGCGCTCTGAGGCTATAACACTATAACGCTATAACACTATGACATTTGATCATCGAATGAATCTCAGCGAGCATTTTACGCTCGCTGAGTTAACCAAAACAAAGTCGGGAATAGATAACGTGCCGAATGAGGCGCAAGTAGAGAATCTTCGTAGGGTGTGCCGCTGGCTAGAAGAGTTGCGGTTGCGGTACAACCTAAATAAAAAAGAAAAAATAAAAAATAAAGACGAGGAGGAGCCGATTATCATCAACTCTGGGTTCAGAAGTCCGGAGGTGAATAGGGCGGTGGGTGGCTCACCATCATCGAATCACCTGACGGGATGTGCGGTGGATATCCGAGTCTGTGGGATGGAGCAGCTGTTGCGCTATGCGGTGATATTGCTCGACATCAGTGATGAGTCGAAAGAAGATTTCGACGAATTGTTGTTGGAAAGGAAGGGCCCTGTGTTGTGGCTCCACTTCGCAGTAAGGCCCAAGGGCAATCGGAGGAAGGTGAGAATCGTCGCAACTACAGGCTGAGCAGTTCGGAAGGATGGGTGATGAAGGTGGTGGCGCCATGATGCAACAGGAAGTCGCGAGAGCGGAA
>JAFXVS010000065.1 GCA_017534815.1 Bacteroidaceae bacterium
CCGCAACAATTTCCACATTTGAATTCTGTCATTTATCTATTTTTTATGAGTACAATCATTTTGAGAGCGAAATCGAAGAACACAATCTTGGCATTGGTGTTCTGGGCGATGTCGCGTTGAGCCAAAGAAAGTTCGTCCATGATGCCGATGACATTGCGCTCGTTGATGAACGGAGCGAACTTGACGGCAAACTGCGATTCCTGCTCTGTCATATAGTTCAGGTCAGACTGACATCCGAAGTTGTAGATGAAGTTCTCACGCACCATCTTCTGGCAATACTCGAGAAACGCCTTGATGCGTTCACGCCCCATACCAGCCACACGTTCGCTCCACAGCTTCATCTCCTTCACCCTGCGGGCATAGGAAAGACGCATCAACTCAACAAACATGTCGAAGAAGAATTCTCCCTCCGTATCGGACGTGATGGTTCGCAAGGCTTGCGCTATATTGCCGTTGCAAGAACGGGCAATGCGCTTAGCTTCAGCTGGCAAGATGCTGTATCGCTCAATGAGCGCTTGTTCCACCTCCGGTTCCGTCAATCGTGGTACTGCCAACATCTGTGTACGGCTACGCACCGTCTGCAGCACCTTATCTGGCTGTTCACTCACCAAAAGAAAGACGGTCTGTGCTGGAGGCTCCTCCAAGAGTTTGAGGAGTTTGTTGGCACACTCCGTATTCATCTTCTCTGGCAGCCAGATGAGCATAATCTTATACCCTCCCTGACTGGATTTCAGGCTGAGTTTGCGAAGAATGGCTTCACTCTCGTTGGCATAGATGACGAGTTGCTGGTTCTCAGCCCCCGACATCTCCATCCATTCAGACATACCGAAATAAGGACGGGTCAGCAACTGCTCACGCCACTCTTTCAGGAACTCGTCGCAATAGGAGTCTTTCCCACTATTCTTCTTATAGATGGGGAAGGCAAAATGCAAGTCAGGATGCTGCAACTTCTCTGCCATCGGGCCTCCACCCAACAACCGCTGAGCGTATGCCACAGCGATGGGTAACGCCCCACAACCCTCAGGACCATACAGCATCAAGGCATGAGGAACCCTACCCTGCTGAAGTTCAGTAAGCAGGCGCTGCTTCACCGTGTCTTGTGCTATGATTTGGTCAAAGGTCATATTTATTGAAAGTTTAGAGTTGAGGGTTAAGAGTTGAGAGCTAATAAATTGCTTTTGCTATCTCACGGATGCTGTCAGTCACACCCATCGAATAGAAGTGAATGCTGGGCACATGGTGCTGCATCAGTTCACGGCATTGCTGAATACCCCACTCGATACCAAGCTGCTTCATCTCCGCATCGCTGGTACAGCGTTCCATCTCTTTCGAGAGTACTTCTGGCAAGTCAAGGTGGAAGGTCTTGGGCAGCACATTGAACTGGCTGAGTTTGGCCATCGGCTTGATGCCCGGAATGATGGGCATCGTGATGCCAGCCTGACGTGCACGTTCCACAAAACTGAAATACTTCTCGTTGTCATAGAATATCTGGGTCACAGCGTAGTCTGCACCCAGATCCTGCTTCTGTTTGAGCACCTGAAGGTCGAACTCCAAATTGGGTGCTTCCTCATGCTTCTCTGGATAGGCTGCCACACCATAAGAGAATGGTGCGCCAGGGTTCTTGATGGGGGTACCATCGATGAACTTGCCTTCGTTGAAAAGGTTCACTTGCTCAATCAGTTCTGTAGCATGACTGTAACCATCCTTCACGGGCTGGAAACGAGCCTCATCCTTCGCCTTATCGCCACGCAGAACAAGGATATCCTGAATGCCCAAGAACTGAAGGTCGAGCAACATATACTCGATGTCCTCCTTCGTCATACCACTTACCACCACATGAGGCACCACTTTGATGCCATACTTCTGCATGATGGCACTCGCCACCGCCACTGTGCCCGGACGCCGGCGCACAAAATGACGCAGGTAAGTGCCGTCAGGTTGTTCTACATACACATACTCACTGCGGTGGGTCGTGATGTTGATATATTCTGGATTGAACTCCTTCAGCGCATCGATGGTGCTGAAAAGAGCAGACGTGCCTGTCCCCTTCACTGGTGGCAACACCTCGAAGGAGAAGGCCGTCTTTTCCGTTTTATTGATTAATTCTGATACCGTCAAATTTGTCTCTGTTTAGTTATTATTGCAGATTGCCTTTCAACTGATAGTAAGCGGCAACCAAAGCAAACAATTCGATAGCCTGAGCGAAATAAACACCGATGCAGCAGCAACAGAAGCCCAGGATAACCACGCCAACCATGATGATACCAAGTCCCAGCATGGAGAAGGTGTTGTCAGCCGTCATTTTCCACGCAGCCCCAATAGACTCGAAGACACCAGACTCTGGATGCTCCACCTGATAGACGGGTGCCAAGATGATGCGAGGAGCCACAAAGAGCACGGGGATGATACAGAACAGAGCAGAAACAACGATAAGAATGCCTGAGATGAGTCCCACTGCAAATACCTTCAGATAAGTGGCAAAAGGAAGTTTAAAGGCTTCGAACGTCACTTCATTGAAGCGTCCGCTCATCAGTCCAAGTGCCAGATTGTAGAGACCCACACTGACGATGAGACTCACGATACCACCCAAGATGCCGCCCAAATGGAGACCGACGTTAGAGTTATACGCTTGTGCAATGCTACCTGCACTCTCCCAGTCACCACGACCGATAGCCTCGCTAATGGCCTGAGAGTCCTGCATACTAAGAGAAGGACCTGTCAGGTGCTCCAAACCACTGGTCAGCATACCCACTAACAGATAAACCACTGCAATGAGCAGACCATACTTCTTTGCATATTCCCATCCAGTGCTGACTGCACCACCAATTTCTAATGAATAATTTGCCATAATCTTTGTTTTTAATTGTTTAGTATTTTAGTTAGTTTATAAGTTATCGTAGCTGTAAGCGAAAGTATTGCCCTGGGCGATGTCTCCAGTCGTGAATCCACGCTTGAACCACTTCATACGCTGCTGACTCGTACCGTGATTGAAGGACTCTGGCACCACATATCCCTGTGCCTTCTTCTGCAAATAGTCGTCACCTATCACCTGAGCTGTACCTAGCGCCTCCTCCAAGTCGCCATCTTCCAGCGAACCAAACATCTTCTGCTCATGATGCGCCCAAACACCGGCATAGTTGTCTGCCTGCAACTCTAACTGCACACTAATCTTGTTGGCCTCACTCTGCGAAAGTTTCGACATCTGCGCATGTGCCTTACCCAGCGTGCCCAACAGATACTGAACGTGATGACCCACCTCATGTGCAATCACATAAGCGTAAGCAAAGTCACCATCAGACCCCAATTGTGATTTCATGCTGGTGAAGAACGAAAGGTCGATATATACACTTTGGTCGGCTGAACAGTAGAAAGGACCCGTGCTGGCATTCGCACCACCACAGCCCGACTGCACAGAACCGCTGAAAAGCACCAACGTAGGGGGCTCATAAGTCTTACCCATCTTCTTGAACTCTTCTGTCCAAACATCCTCAGTCGAAGCAAGCACTTTCTTGGCAAATGACGCCAATTCCTGCTCCTCTGCTGTAGGTTGGTATTCGCCGCCTTCTCCACCTTGACCCGTGATGACGCTCGTCACGTCACCCGTATTGCTGGCTACCTGAAATGCTTGATTCAGGTCGCCTGTCATGAAGTAGGTAATCAGACCTATGATAATCGCTGCACCGATGCCAAGGCCACCCTTGCCACCCAGTTTGAAGCCACCTTTCCCACGGCGGTCGTCCACATTGGAACTCTCTCTTCTTCCGTCAAGTTTCATAATTTTCTCTTTATTTTTAATGATGAATAGATACAATAAGCGCACAAAGGTACGGATAAGTGAGCACAATACAAAGAAAAAACCATTTTTTTTCTTTTATTGTCAAACAATAGCACCTTAGGCGGAGCCAACGGTACAGAATTGAATTGACAATTGACAATTGATCATGAATAATTTTGCTATCCAGAACCTACTTTTTCATGAAAAAGTGGTAAATCCCTATCCCAAATTCCTCATTCCCTATCAAATAAATCCTTTTTCCTCCGTCCCAATTCCTAATAAATTCCTACCTTTGCCCCCGTAAAACCTCAAAAAAGGGATGAATATGAAACTGAACAGATTCTTTCTCATGCTCACATTGGGCATTGTGGCACTCACTGCCAACGCACAAAACAAAGAAAATGCCGAAGCAGATGCTGCTGCCAAGATGAAAGCAGCACAGATGTCAGGATTCGGTTCCAAGAACAAGGAAGCCATCCTGCAAGGTGCTAAAGCAGACAGTATCGCCAAAGTGGCAGCCGAACAAGCCGCTAAGGTAGAAAGCGACACCGACCCCGAATTCCCTGGTGGCGAGATTTTCCTTCAGGCGTATCTAAAGAAGAAGCTCCTTCACTCCAATGTGAGTGGTAAAGGTGATGTGGTCGTCAGCTTCAAGGTTGACAAGAAGGGCAACATCTACGGCGCCGAAGTGACCAAGTCAGCAGGCAGCATCCTCGACACAGCCGCTTTCGACATCGTCACTGGTATGCCCCGCTGGCGTCCAGGTCTCACCAACGGCCAACCCGCCGACAAATCTGCCAGCGTCACCGTCAGCTTTGGCAAGGAGGATTAACAATATCCTCTTACAAATAAAAGGGCTGCACCCATAAGGATGCAGCCCTTTTTTATGCTTTGATTAAAGCTTATGCGTACATTGCCACGATAGCCTCGAAGAGCTCCTGCTTGCCAGAAGTCTGCTTGGGCTCGCCAACCTTCTTGCCGTACTCGTAAACCTGCTCGAAGGTGAGCTTGCCGTCTTCGAAGTCCTTACCCATACCGCTATCGAAGGAAGCGTAACGCTCAGCCTTCATCTTCTTGTATGGAGACTCCTCAAGGAGCTTAGCTGCTGACTCAAGTGCACGAGCCATAGCATCCATACCAGCGATGTGAGCGATGAAGATGTCCTCGAGGTCAGTAGAGTTACGACGAGTCTTAGCGTCGAAGTTTGTACCACCTGTACCAAGACCACCACCACGGATGATTTCCATCCAAGCCTGAACGAGTTCATACTGGTCGATTGGGAACTGGTCAGTATCCCAGCCATTCTGATAGTCACCACGGTTAGCGTCGATAGAACCGAGCATGCCAGCATCAACTGCACAAGCGAGCTCGTGCTCGAAGGTGTGGCCAGCAAGTGTAGCGTGGTTCACCTCGATGTTCACCTTGAAATCCTTGTCGAGGTTGTGAGCCTTGAGGAAGCCGATCACTGTCTCAGTGTCAACGTCATACTGGTGCTTAGATGGCTCCATTGGCTTTGGCTCGATGAGGAAAGTACCCTTGAAGCCCTTGCTGCGAGCATAGTCGCGAGCCATCGTGAGCATAGTAGCCATGTGCTCCTTCTCACGCTTCTGGTCAGTGTTCAGAAGGCTCATGTAACCTTCACGACCGCCCCAGAATACATAGTTCTCTGCACCGAGCTTGATACCAGCGTCGATAGCGTTCTTGATCTGAACAATAGCGCGAGCAACAACGTCGAAGTCAGGGTTCGTAGAAGCACCGTTCATGTAACGGCCGTTGCCGAACACGTTGGCAGTTGACCACAACAGCTTGATGCCAGTTTCCTTCATCTTCACTGCAAGATAGTCAGTGATAGCCTTGAGGTTAGCCTCATACTCCTCAACAGATGCACCCTCAGACACGAGGTCAACATCGTGGAAGCAGAAATAAGGAATGCCAAGCTTCTGCATGATCTCGAAACCTGCGTCAGCTTTCTGCTTTGCGATTTCAACTGCGTCAGCACCATTGTTCCAAGGGAACTTCTTAGTGCCACCACCAAACTGGTCGCCACCCTCAGCGCAGAGTGTGTGCCACCATGCCATAGCGAAACGGAGCCAGTCTTTCATGGGCTTACCCATGATTACCTTCTCTGCATCATAATAATGAAATGCCATTGGATTCTTGGAATCCTTGCCTTCGAACTTGATTTTACCAATCTCTGGAAAATACTCTTTAGCCATAATAGTTTTTGTTAATTAAAATTATAAGTTGGTTTGTATTCAATCGCAATATGCACATAGGATTGCAAAGGTATGCCTTTATTTTAAATCGCCAAAGAAAAAATGGACTTTTTTTGTTTTTTTTAGAATCTTTTAATCAATCGGTCTCTTTTCTTGCTGATAATACAGGCTAATTGTTCACTTCATTCGTCAATGTGAGTGAAAGCACGTTACCCGTTGCATGAATCTCGTCAAACAATCCAATGAAGTCTGTCTTGTCCTGACTGCGTACCATAAAGTTGATGGTGGTGGTGCCTAACGTGTAGTCGTAACGGAAGAACTCATCGGAGATATGCACATTGTATTTTGCAAAGTACTTACGGAAAGGAACGGCATCCGTTACGATGTAATTCACCTTCAGTCGCACAATCTTTTGCTCCTTTCCCTTGAACAGGTGTTTCTCGCAGATTTCCAACAAGGTCAAGACCAAGATGATGAGCACACTGGCAGCCACAGCCACCACATACATGCCAGCACCCACAGCAAGACCGATGGATGCCGTCATCCACATGCCTGCCGCAGTGGTCAATCCACGTACTGACCCCTTCATCTGGATGATGGCGCCTGCACCCAAGAAACCTATGCCTGAGATAACCTGTGCCGCAATACGTCCAGGATCACCATTCACGGTCACACCAAACAATTTCTCTGGGATATAGATGGACACCAGCATTGCTAATGTTGCACCCATGCAGATGAGTGCAAAGGTACGCATACCGGCAATCTGTCCTTTCTGACGACGTTCCAATCCCACCATCGCACCCAGCACCATACTCAACAATAACTTAAAGATGGCACCTACTATGTTTACACCTTCGGCATTCACCAGTTCAAACCAATTGCTCTCCATGATGTTTTCTTTCTCTGATTATGATGTATTAGATGCCCATGCACAAGAAAGGTTTATTGTACTCAGAAACGTACTTTTTTCCCTTTGTGGACATAAATACCACTTGAGGGTGTGGCTGTTGCCACACCCTGCAAGGTGTAATAAAGGTCGTTGTCTTGAATGGCCGGACTGTACACTTCATCAACGGCTGTGATATCAGCTGTGGCCTGAATACCTATTTCTGATGCAGATGTCCAGGCATTGCCGTTGATTTCAGACTTGGCGACAAACTTGAGATAACGTCCAGCAGTGGATGTAGTGAGGTTTGCCACCTGCATCGCTGTAGTCTGTACAAATTGACCCGTAGCGACAGGAGTGCCCCAATTGGTACCATCCACGCTGAGATAAACCTCGTAATCCTTGACCATACCATTGGCATTGCCATCAGTACGTGCCGTATAGGTAAATGCCGTCACCTCATAAATCCTGCTCATATCTATCACAATGGTGTGAGGGCATCGGGGTTCACTTGCCCCCCATGCTGTATGCCAAAAGGTAGAAGTATTGTTGTCAAACGCCTTCGTGGCCTCATTACCTCCCTGATAACTATCAGCACTTACCAGTTTCCAGATGCTCTTGTTGATGTTAAATTCGAAATCATAAGACATCACAGCACTTTCTGCCATACCCTCAGCCGTGCAGTAGGTCTTGATGGTGCAAGCATTATTGTTCACAAAAGGAGCGGTGTACTTCTGCCATTCGCCCTCATCCATGCTATAATAGATGGTCGCATTCTCTGTAGGAGTCTCCATCTTGATGGAACCAGCAGCTGAACGGGTGCAATTGACAGGTTGGCACACAGGCATATCGACACGTGCCATCTTGGCCGCATCCATCCCATTGGCCAACGGCATGATGAAGAAGCGGAAAGCGGTGTTAGCTGCCTTCAACTCATATTTGCTCATCACATCAGGTCCACAGCTGGCATTACCCAATCCACGTGTGGCAGCGTCCAACGAAACAACCGTGTTGGCGTAACGTTTGAACTGATATGTATGGCGATTGCGATTATTTCTGTCTGTATAATTGTCCTCAGGACGGAAGTGAACAGCCGATGCTGCCATCTGGTCTGGTGCTACGAAGACAAGTCCATTACCTTCTTCGTCGGCAAGCGACATCCAACGAACCTCTTGCTTGGTTCCATGTTCCTGTGGCAAGATGTATTCTTCGTATTGATCTGTCACAGTGCTTTTGTAGATAGCTGGGAAACAAGCCTCCTTGCGGTCACGATAACTGTCCCAAGGCCCCCTGCCGAACCAAGTCAACTGTTCCATTTCTTTAGGCATCTCCAGACGGAAACCAATCTTGGGAAGAATGGCACCTGTAGCAGATGGTTTGATGAAAGAATTGACCATCATCACACCATTGGCACATACGACGAAATTCATCTGAACATCAAAATAATTGGAATTCTTTCCCGTATAGCGAGTGTTGAGCGAAACGGTCACAGTCTTGCCATCAGCGCTCTTCTCAGACTCAAATCCTTTGCAACGTGCCGTGAGGCTGCGCAAACCCATATTGTCCCATCCTTCACATTGGCGGCCATCATTATCTGTTGGCAAACGGAATACGTTCAGTTTCAATGGTTTGGAAATCAATTGAACACCATTGTAAGTGTAGCTGTTGAGGTAGCCGGATGTCTTGTTGAACACGGCTGTGAACTTTGAGTTGGAAAGTGTGAGCGTGGTCGTTCCTTCCTCAACGGTGATTTCCTCGTAGTCAGCCAATTGCTTGAGGTCGTACATGGACTTCGTTGCAGTCTTGATGGGCAGTTTCTCTTCTGCCACCACATAGCCAGCATCTGCCCATAGGGTCTGCTCCTTCTGTTTGGCCACGAAATGAATGAATGCTTCTTCATCTGCTGGCAGACTGTTCACAGCAGAAATATCGATAGTGATATTAGCCGTTCTACCTGCTGCCACGTTGTTGCTGATAGGTCCGGCAGCCAATTGCTCGCCTTTCTCATTGAGTATCTCGTAACTTACATCATAAGTGCTGCTGGACAGGAAAGCGAGTTTATTCTTCATCTGGAATTGATTCGGCTTATTGTTCACAGACTTAAACTCAAGAGGCTGGTAGATTTTCTTCGTGTTGTATGTCTTGGCCGTATAACTCCAGTCTGGATGTACAAGTCCGTTGATGCAGAAGTTATTGTCGTTAGGAACATCCCCAAAATCGCCACCATACGCCCAATAGTTCACTCCCGACGAAGACTTGGTGAGGAGGCCTTGGTCTTTGAAATCCCAAATAAACTCACCAGTGAGACAAGGATACTTCTCGTAAAGGTCGAACATCTCACGTACATTACCCATTGAGTTACCCATCGAGTGGCTGTTCTCACATTGGATGTGAGGCTTCTGATTTGTTTTACCCTGACGCGAAGAGCCAATACTGTTGATGGTTTCATAACTTCCATACATCGTGCTGCTCACATCAGCATAATCGCTGTTACCCTCATAATGGGTGAGACGGGTCTTGTCAAGTGCCTTGATGGCAGTGGATACAGCTTGGAAGTTATTACCATTTCCTGACTCATTGCCAAATGACCAGATAAAGATGCAGACATGATTGCGCATCCACCTCACGTGGTTCTGCGAACGTTCCACCATCGCATCGCGGAACTGCTGCTTAGAGGAGAGTACCGTAGCAGCATGACACTCCACATTAGCTTCCGCCAACACATACATGCCATACTTGTCGCATAAGTCATAGAACACAGGATCGTTGGGATAGTGCGAAGTACGGATGGCGTTGATATTGAGTCGCTTCATGGTCTTGATGTCCTCTTCAATCTCCTTATCTGTGATGGCGCGTCCATTTTCTGGGGAGAAGTCATGACGGTTCACACCATGAAAGACCATACGCTTGCCGTTGATGAGGAGGGCACCATCACTATTACGGATACCGACCTCACGGAAACCGACCTTGCCACCACGAATGTCAACGGTATTGCCACTTTTATCCTTGAGCGTGAGCACGAGATCGTAGAGGTTGGGCTCTTCAGCACTCCACTTCTTGGGGTTGTCCACATTCATGTCAA
Organism: Bacteroidaceae bacterium; assembly: GCA_017534815.1. Lineage (GTDB taxonomy): Bacteria > Bacteroidota > Bacteroidia > Bacteroidales > Bacteroidaceae > Minthosoma. The sequence continues at coordinate 9,960 of JAFXVS010000065.1, forward strand.
TACTTAACTCTGTGGCAGTACCGATGGTCTTGGATGCTTCGGCGATGGCTGTACCGTTTTCTTCGATTCTTACATCCACCGTCCCTTCAGCTACACCATCGACACCAGACAACGTCACCTTCACGTTTGCTTTCGCATTAACGTAGGAGGCGTCGAGGTCTGTGGTGAAGAAGTAGTCGCGTATCTGACTCTTGGGGGCTGCCCACAAGAAGCAATGACGCTGGATACCCGTGAGTCGCCAATAATCCTGACACTCCAAGAAGGAACCGCTGGTGAAGCGATATACCTGCAGAGCGATAGTGTTCTCACCCGTTGTTACATAGTCGGTGATTTTGAATTCAGAGGGAAGATAAGAGTCTTCGCTATAACCTATCCGTTGACCATTCACCCAAAGGTAATAGCCGTGCCCCACACCATTGAAACGCACATAGATGTCGCGGCCATCCCAATCTGAAGGAAGCGTGAACTTGCGACGATAAGTACCCACAGGATTGGTCATATCACCACTATATGTAAACCAGCTTGGACGATCTGCCATCACGCTATAAGTCTGGCCATTGTAGGAGAAGGGATAAGCCACATTGCAATAGAGGGGCTTGTCCCAGCTCTTGTTGTGACGAATGCCATAAACCTGCCAACTGGAGGGCACGTCTATGTCACCCCAGTTCGTGTCGTTATAATCCTTCTCGCACCATTTGGCATTCAACTTGTTTGGGTTGGACACCCAATAGAACTTCCAGACACCGTCCAACGACTGAAAGTAGGGTGATTTGGTCATATCATTCTCTGCCACAGCTTGCTCGTTGGCAAAAGGAATAGAGAGTGTATGTGCCACTTCCCTATTGACACTGGTCACTGACGTTTGATCCCATTCTTTTCCTGTAATCGTGGTGTTTTGAGCCTGAGCTGTTGTGAAGCCCATCAAACATGCCATCATTGTGGCACGACCTATCAGTCGGCCAAGGCGTGACGTTCCTATCGATTTGTTTTTCTCCATAAGTGAGTGTTCTGTTTTGTTGATTAGGTTTTGATGTTGCAAAGGTAGCGGAAAAATCGGAATGAGAGTGTCACTGATGTTACTTGCTTTTTAGATTTTGATAGATAAAGGGACAAAACGAGGGATTTGAGACAGAAAAGTCTATACATATATAATGAAAAGACAACAAAAAGGTGCTGATTCATAAAAACCAGCACCCTCTTATATTCTTATTTAGTCGATAAGGACCAAAAGCTCTATGCCCTTAACTCTTATTCATTATTTGCCAAGTCTCTTCACCCACAATTCATACGCAGCCTTGTAAGGTGCGCTGTCGGCCTCAGGCTTGATGGTAGCCTTGTGCTTGAGCGTCTTGAAGGCATCGTCGCTGTCTTTGTAGATGCCAGCGCCAATACCGGCACCATAAGCAGCACCCACTGAACCATCAGTCTCATAGAGTTCGATGGTAGCTCCTGTGACAGCAGCCAATGTACGGCAGAAGAGCGGATTGAGGAACATGTTGGCATGACCAGCCTTGATGGTGCTGATTTCCATACCCATGCCCTTCATGATTTCCATGCCATAAGCGAAAGAGAAAGCAATACCTTCGTGAGCAGCACGAACGAGGTGCGCTTTCTTATGGATGTTGAAGTTGATGCCAAGCACAGATGCGCCCACGTTTTCATTCTGGAGCACACGTTCTGCACCATTACCAAATGGGATGACAGACAAGCCTTCTGCACCTACAGGCACAGACTCTGCCAAGTCATTCATTTCTGGATAGCTCATGCCCTCTGGAGCTACAGTACGACGCATCCATGCATTGCAGATACCAGTACCGTTGATGCAGAGGAGAACACCCAGACGGGTTGCACCGCCCTCACCATGATTCACGTGAGCAAAAGTATTGACACGAGAGAGTTTGTCATAGTTCACCTCACCCAGCACACCATACACCACACCAGATGTACCACCAGTGGCAGCAATCTCACCTGGCTTCATCACATTGAGCGACAAAGCGTTGTTGGGCTGGTCGCCGCCACGATAAGAGATAGGAGTGCCAACAGGAATACCTAATTCATCGGCTACAGCCTGACAAACGGTGCTCTGCACAGAGAAGGTCGGCACAATGTCAGCGATGATGGATGCTGGGAAGCCAAAGTAGTTCATTACATCCTGGCTCACCTCGTTGTTCTTGAAGTCCCAGAACATGCCCTCAGACAGACCGGAAACGGTGGTCTTCTTATCGCCACCAGAGAGCTTCATGGCGATGTAGTCACCAGGGAGCATGATTTTGTCAATCTTAGCGAAGAGTTCTGGTTCGTTCTCCTTCACCCAAGCCAATTTAGCTGCAGTAAAGTTGCCAGGAGAGTTGAGCAGATGCTGGAGGCACTTCTCGCCGCCAATGGCCTCAAATGCCTTGTTGCCGTAGGGAACGGCACGACCATCACACCAGATGATGGAAGGACGGAGGGGAGTACCCTCTTTGTCCACACACACCAATCCGTGCATCTGGTAAGAGATGCCGATGGCCTTCACTTCTGCCAAAGAACCCACCTTGGCAGCCACACGTGCTGTTGCCTGTTTCAACTCATCCCACCACATGTTGGGATCTTGCTCTGCCCATCCTGGCTGCTTTGCCGTGATGGGAGCCTCACTGTCTGGATACTGTGCACTTGCTACCGTCTGGCCTGTCTGCGCATCAACCAGTGCAGCCTTGACAGACGAAGTGCCTATGTCATAACCTAAAAGTAACATAATATTTGAAAGTTAAAAGTTAAAAACTAAAAGTTAAAAGTTAAAGTTACCTTTCATCCGCATGGGGGATACTCTCACTTTTCGTTTTTAGTTGTTAATTTTTAGTTTACTTGTCCAATCCTTCAATCTGCTGGATCGTTCCATCTGCGTTGTAGTGCAATTCGCACACCTTCAGAGAACGGAGCCACGTCTTGTCATTTGATGGCACACAGTCGTGGTGGAAGAGGTACCACTTGCCCTTGTACTCAGCGATAGCGTGGTGAGTGGTCCAACCTACAACTGGAGTCATGAGGACACCCTGATAAGTGAATGGGCCATAAGGATTGTCACCAATGGCATAGCAGAGGAAGTGGCTGTCACCAGTAGAATAAGAGAAGTAGTACTTGCCATTGTACTTGTGCATCCATGATGCCTCGAAGAAACGATGTGGATCACCAGCCTTTAGAGGCTTACCATCCTTATCAAGAATGAGCACACAACGGGGTGCCTCAGCAAATTCCATATCGTCGCTCATCTTCACCACCCAACTTGGCAATGCTGGAGCGTCTGGCTTTGCAAAGAGCTGAGTCTTGTGATCAGGGGCAGGGCCGAGGTCTATAAGTCCGTTCTCGTCGCCATACTTGCCAGGAATGGTCTCAAAACCATGATAGAGTGGCTGCCACCACTGGAGCTGTCCACCCCAGAGTCCACCAAAGTAGGTGTAGATGGTGCCGTCATCATCCTTGAACACGCAGGGGTCGATGGAGAATGAGCCGCGAATGGCGAATTGACGTGGTTTGAAGGGGCCTTCTGGCTTATCTGCCACAGCCACACCCAAACGGAACACGCCGTCGTAACCCTTGGCTGAGAATACATAGTAATATTTACCATCCTTCTCCACCACATCGCTGTCCCACAGCTGCTTCTCTGCCCAAGGCACATCTTCTACACTGAAGATAACACCGTGGTCAGTAGCCTTGCCGTTCTCCAAGTCGTCAAACGAAAGTGCGTGGTAGTCCTTCATCTGGAAATGACCGCCATCATCGTCTTCACATTCACCAGCATCCCAGTCGTGAGAGGGATAGATGAAAAGTTTGCCATTAAATACATGAGCCGCAGGGTCGGCCATGTAATCTTCTGGGAAAAGATATTTCTTTCCTTCCATAGTTTTTAGGTTTTATGGGATTAATAAATCGATTAATTATTTCTTCGAACGAGCCTCAATCTCCTTGTTCATCTCGTCAAGTCTCTCATCAGTAAGAGGATATCTGTACACCAGGAATCCCACAATAATAAGAAGGATGGCTGGGATGATACAAGTGAACCACAGAATGGCATTCTGAGCAATTTCAGAATAATTTGCCAACTTCGTGTAGTAAGCATTTACAGGTGCGCTGATGAAGGATGCCAAGAACACCACAACGAAGATGCTCAGCACCAATTGCAGGCTCTTGTTGGCCTTGAATTCAGCAAACATCTCACCGTATGTAACGGGCTTCTCTGGTGTCGTAGCGATCCTTTCCTTACAGCCTGAGAAGCAGAAAAGCAAAAGAACAAAGCCTACGATAGCAAATACGCAGGTAACCGTAAACCATGCTTCAGGAGCTATAGGCAGGGCAGATTCCTCACTGGCCAAGTCGAAGCCAATCATTCCCATCACCAATGGAGTAATCCAACCAGCGATAGAGAAACCAGCCTTGAAAGCAACACCTGCCAATGCATTCACTGTGGCAGCAGGTCTGTTGCCAGTACGATACTCTGCTTCTGTGATAACTTCAGGAACAAGTGCCCACATCAGCGAACCCACCAAAAGTCCAACACCTGTCATCACCTTTGCAATCTGAACGATAGTGTTGCAGCTTTCAACATCAAAGAACTTGCCGATAGTGTACAATGCAACAAATCCGATAAAGCCGATGGAGAGAAGCAGATAATAAAGACCTTTCTTGCCCAACCAGGTCTTCAATACTGGCAGAGATGGCAAGATGATGAAGGCAGGAATCGTACCAATTGCCATGAAGGTAGCTTGATTCCAGTCGATGGCTGTATGAACACATATAGCGAGTCCGATTGGGAAACCAGCTTGAACGACAATCTGACCGATATTAGCGCAGACCATACGGGTAGAGGTCAGTTTCAGCACCTCATCATTGTCACGGGTCATACTTGCCATGATAGAACCATATGGGATATTCACCACTGAATAAATCATACTCAGCACCGTATAGCTGACGGTGGCATAGATGATCTTCGCAGTCATACCCCAGCTCTCAGCCTGAGGAAGCATCAGCAAGCAGGCAGCAACGGTCAATGGAATACCACCATAAAGGAGATAAGCACGATACTTACCTAATTTAGGGTTGCGGTTATCAATATAGCGTCCCACCACTGGACTCCAGAAACAGTCGATGAGTCGAACTGAGAGAATCAGTCCACTGACGAAAGCTGGATTGATTTTTAACACCGTGGTAAGGTAGAGCATTAAATAACATGCTACCGTCTGGAAAATCAGGTTCTGAGCCAAGTCGCCCGAACCATAACCAATACGCTGAAACCAGCTGAGTTTGTAGAAGCCGTTAGCTCCCTGAGTTGAATTTTCTGTTGCCATTTTTTCTTTTTAGGTTTTGTTTATATTGATTTATTAGTTTCAAGTTGCAAAGTTACTGCTTTTCTTTCGTTCCACCTTGCTTTTTTGCAACAAACCCTTACAATCATGTAACATTTTCTTTCAATTATGTAAGGAGGCGCTTGTTACATTTACTTCAGACGATGCATCAACGGGATGATGTCTTTCACCTCACCAAAGCTCTTCATGATGCGTTCACCCTCGGCTTGAGAGAGTTTTTTGTCATCTTTGCTGTAGGTGCTGAACATCTCATCTTTCTGGTAGTTGTACTCCTGAAAGTCTGTGAAGCGATAGAGAGGTTTACTTTGTTCCAGTTTGACGTAGTCGGCATTGAAACACCCTGTGCCACAACTACCAGCAGAACCAATGACATTGTTCTCGTGGAAAATGAAATGGGTCTTGTAGTAGGTGGAAGCCACCATTTCAATCTTGTCGTGACCCATCGCATAAATGGCTTGGTTCTCATCATTCTCGGCAGAGAGCCATAGTTCAGGGTTATTATCTTCATCGAAATCGATGAGGGCATACTTGTCGAACGTCACCTTTTCACCCAATTGGTATTTGTTGTCAAACTGCTGGCACATCTGGTTGTATTTTTCGATGGCTGTCGAATCCCACTGTGGTTCCATACCGTTCCACTTATACGTCTGTGTGATGGTGAGTCCCCAAGGCATGAGGTACTCAGTCACCACCACATCTTTGCCCTTCTGTGGCAGGGAGATGTGGACAAAATCGACACTGGGGTCGCTGAAAGATGGCAGGAACTGCACCAACTGAACATCGAACTCAGGAGCGAGTGTCCCCTTAGTGGCATCGTAGTCGTAGAAGAGTGCGATGGGATGGGGAGTGAGTCCATGATAACGGGTATAGACAACAGCAAAGAGCTTATGTCCATTGGAACGCTTCCACACACAGGCCTCGATGTCCTCACCATCGTCGCCCAACTCAGCAGCACTCACATAACCATTAGGAGTATCGACCACAATGGCATAGGAATCTTCAAAGTTTTCGTTTGTGACAGGATGTGCCAGCAATTCAGTGGCAGGAGCTGTACGCCACGTGTTATTGAAAGCCGTGAGCAGTGGCAGGATGTTGCCACTCTTCACACCTGTGATGGTCTTCTTGGCCCAGCCATAACGAATCTCGTCAATGTCGTAGTACTTCTGCGCGAAACATTTGATTGTTGACAGTTGACAGATGATAAGTAATAAAAGTGCAAGTAATTTTTTCATATTCTTCAATTTTCATGTCCTGCAAATTTCAAGTTCTGCCCGTCGAAGGTGTAATAGGTAAATGCTATTCCGTCTCCACCTGCTCCTGCATCCTCTACGACCACCAAGGTCTTGCCCTCCTGTGGCAGGTCGTACCAGAGGGGCTTCTTGGCGGGGAAGCTCAGATGTTCCTTCTTGATGGGGCTTTCCTCTGGAGTGAGGGTCTTCTTGGCAGGGTCAAAATCGTAGAAGCAGAGGAAACTATTGGTAGTCACAGCAAAGAGTTTGTGACCATTCTTGCGTTTCCACACACAGGCAGACACCTCGTTCAGGTCTTCACCCTCATACCATGCCGATTCCACATAGCCGTTCTTGAGGTCGATGATGGAGCCTTCCTCGTAGTACTCGCCTTTCGGCACTTGATTAGGTTGGGCTTGGTGCATGATGCGGTTGCCTTCGTGCGTGGGCCACTCATTATAGAACGCTCCGAAGAGGGCAACGATGTCACTCTTGTCGCCAGTTACTTGGATGGTGCGATTTTTCCAGGACTTCTCGATGTCCCTAAAATCATACATGCCACTCTGGTCTTCCATCTCCTCATCAGCCACTTCGAGGCTTTCTTCATCTGAAGATTCCACATCCTCAGCAGTTGTGGCTTGAACATCACGAGTTGCCAGTGAATCAGTTTCTTCGCCTGCAGCAATCTTACCTATCTGCTTACAGCCTGTCAGCACCAGCAACAAACCACTCAATATTAAAACAACCTTTTTCATATTCTATTATTTATGAGTTATTTCTTTCCATTCTGGCTTCATTTCCGTGTTTGTGAAATCGATGCCCGCTTTGATTTTCTGTGCCTCAGCTTCCGTAATTTCCGTTTCACCCATATAATACTCGTGATTATCCTCAATCTGGAAGTCGGTGAATTCATACTCCAGATGGCTGTCCTTCACGATAGCATAATGATTGTAGTAGGAAGGACCGCCAGCTGGGAAGCCGACACCAACCCATCCTTTGCCGAACGAAGGACGCTTACCCTCACATTCCGTAATCACCAACACAGGCTCACCCTCATCATCAAAACAGAAGATGGCACCATCCTCGTCATTCTCAGTGCGCACCCACACCTCATCAACGCCATCCCCGTCAATGTCGATAAAGGCATACTTCGTCAAAGGATAGTGTATGTCATCGAGGTCTCCCTCCTCATAGATGTCTTGGAACTGCGCCCAGTACTTTGACACATCAAGGGGCTTGGAACCCTCACTGGTGGTTTCATTCTCCACCTCAGAGGTCTTGGCTTCCACCTTGACGGAATCATTCTCAGTGTCAGTGGCGACATTGCCGCCCTGCTTGCATGCTTCCAGTCCGAAAAGGGACAGCAGCGTGCTTAAATAAAGAATTTGTCTTCTCATATCTGATTTGTGTGTTAAGGCATGATATAATCGAATCCCTTTCTCAGGTTTTCAGCCTGCAACTTGACATATTTCTCGTCCAGGAACGTGCCCCATTCTTCATCGGCCTTCAACTCCTGGTGCGCCAAAGAGCCGTTGGCGTTGAAATAGAAACGTCCCTCGTTGTTGGTGCCATCACCGTTTTCTTCGTAGCCATAGGCGAAGATCATCTTGCCCGTCTCTCTGTCATACAGATACTCCTCATATACCTTGCGTGCTCCAGCATTGTACGAATCGCTGACGAAATAAGGTCTGTGCCCTACAAGCATTCCCATCTCATCTTCCACATCATCAATGTAATACTTGATGTAGTGCTTGATGGGACCGGCTCCTGGAGCCATGTAGGTATAGGTGATTTCCATGTTGCTCTTGGCTGGGTAGTCCTCCTGGTCGTTGTAGGCCATGCTTTCCTTTGCCTCAGCATAGAGTTTCCTCACTTCTGCCACACGAGCCTGGGCTTTGGCAGAAGTCTGCGCCTGCACAGCCATAGCCGTCAGCAGACACAACAATAAAACTTGCAGTTTCTTCATATCCATCTTGATGATTGAATTAAGTTTAGCTATTCCTTGGGCAACACCCCCTTAGTTTTCGTGGGCAAAGGTACAAATAAGTTTAGAGTTTAGAGTTTAGAGTTTAGAGTTTTTTTATTCGAGGAGAGTTTTTTTTGAAAAAAAGAAAAAAAATCGTCCCTTTCAACTTCCATAAACAAAAAAAATAACCAAATAACCTTTTTGGGGGGATTGGGAAATAAAAAGGGTTGCCCTGTCGATAAGGCAACCCTTTGTAGGAGGCTTAATAGGTACTGAGGGGGAAAAATCCCTCAGTGTCATTTTCACGCATGTGATGGTTAATCTATTTTGCTCCTTTCCTTCTGTTACATTCTCTACACAGCATCTGGCAATTCTCAATCACCGTCCGACCTATAAGAATGCATCACGCTAGCGTGGATGCATTGCTATATCATGGATGGATAGGGAATGTCATAACCTGACACCCCACATCTCTATTACTTCAGAGCGTTTCTTATTCCAAACTGTTTCCTGGGCATTTTGGCTTAACGCGAAATAATAGCGAATGCTTTATTATGGTCGGGATTTCTCCCCCAACCGATGGCAAAAGTACTACAATTGTTTGTAACGGCAAAACAAATTCCAGTCTTTTTTCAATAAGGCACGCTTATTTATCAGCAGAGGCAGGGTTATTTGGCGATAAGGCAGGGTTATTTGGAAATAAGCGTACGTTATTGGAGGGGGCGAAAATGGTACTCGAAGCAGTTTTTTCTGGAACGCGTCCTAAATATTTTTCCGTCCCGTTGTAAAAAGTTCTGGAACGCGTCGTAGAAAAAGACCCGTCCTGAACCCTGAGTTAACTCAAATCATCGATCGAGTTAACTCGTTTGATGAATCGAGTTAACTCACGTGTTTTTAGCTCAGTTTTCACACTAAGCAACAAGCGGATAGTTTGTCGTAATGAAAAGGATGGTTTCTTACCGACAAACTGATGGTTTGTTTACTCCCATTCCCATTTTTTGAAGATTTTGAATCAGATTTTTGGGAGATTTTGAGCGAATGCGACCAGAAAAAAACATAACGTTGACTAGGATGTACCTCGGAATAAAAAATAAAATCATATTTATTTTGTTCTTCTCTCGCTTTTCACTACCTTTGCACCCGATAACATCAATGTTCATGTTTGGTTCACAACACGATAAGACGATTAAGCGGTTGCTCGTCATGCGTTTCAGCGCGATGGGCGATGCTGCCATGACTGTGCCTGTGTTGTACGCATTGGCGACACAGCACCCAGAACTTCGCATCACCATGTTGACACGCACCCGTTTCGTACCTATGTTCGAATGGCTTCCTTCCAACGTGCAGGTACGAGGCATCGACTTCTCTGAACAAGATGGCATTATCGGTCTGACGAAGATATACAACAAACTGAAAGAGGAGAATTTTGATGCTGTGGCAGACCTTCATGATGTGCTCCGTTCGAAATACATCCGTACCTGCTTTGCGATGGCGGGCACGAAAGTGGCACGTGTGAACAAGGGACGCAAGGAGAAGAAGGAACTGATTGGCAACGGACAGACGCACGCCGCCCTCAAGCCGATGACAGAGCGCTATGCGGAGGTGTTCCGTTCGTTAGGCTTCTCCATCGACCTCAACCAACACCTCAAGATAGACTTGCGCAGCGAAGACTTCGCCCCGATGAGGAACCTGATCGGCAGAAAGCAGACTGGTGAGAAGTGGGTGGGTGTGGCACCTTTTGCTGCCCACATACAAAAGGTCTATCCATTAGACAAAATGCAGCAGGTGGTGAACGCTTTGGCGAAAGAGGGATGCAAGGTGCTGCTCTTTGGAGCTGGCAAGAAAGAGGGTGACATCCTCAAGACGTGGGAACAGGAGTACCAAGGGAAGAAGGGCTGCGTGATGAGTGTCTGTGGCAAGATGGGCGGTCTGAAGAACGAGATGTTGCTCATGTCGCAACTGGACCTGATGCTGTCAATGGACTCTGCCAACATGCACATCGCCTCCATCTTTGGCATCCGTGTGCTGTCCATCTGGGGAGCCACACATCCCAAGGCTGGCTTCTCCGGTTATGGGCAATCGCCTGACACAGAAATGCAGATTGACCTGCCCTGCCGCCCTTGCTCCATCTATGGAAAGAAGCCCTGCAAATATGGAGATTTGCATTGCATGAACATTCCATCTGAGACCATCGTGTCGAAGGCTCTGAAGGAACTGAAGATAAATCCATAAAAAAATGCTACCGCATTGGCTCGTCAGGAACGAACTGCTGCGGTAGCAACTTTTTTCACTTTTACTCCAAAAGTAAGGCTTACTTGCGGAGGCCAAGCTTCTTGATGATTGCACGATAGCGCTCAATGTCCTTCTTCTTGAGATAAGAGAGGAAACGACGGCGCTGACCTACGAGCTGTACCAATGCACGGTTAGTCACGTTGTCTTTGTGATTAGCCTTCACGTGCTCAGTCAGATGTTGAATACGATAAGTGAGAAGTGCAATCTGGCTCTCGCAAGAACCGGTGTCTGTGGCAGAAGCGCCATAAGTGGCAAAAATCTCTGCCTTCTTTGCTGAATCTAAATACATAAAATGTTGTATATATAATTAATAATGTGTTATCTGACGCGCCGTCATCTTTTCAGCCAGATAGAAGGCTCGTCAGAAATCAATTGCAAGCCGAACGCAGAGCAAAATTTGTTTAGTTATGCTGAGGCGCAGCTTTGATTATTCAAATCGGGTGCAAAGGTAAGTTTTTTCGCTGAATCTCACAAACATTCTGGAAAAAATTCGTACCTTTGCACCCGATTTTAATCAATAAGTATGCAGGATATTAGAAACATTGCGATTATCGCGCATGTCGACCACGGAAAAACGACACTGGTCGATAAGATGTTGTTGGCCGGAAATCTGTTTCGTGAGAATCAGCAGACGGGCGACTTGATTTTGGATAACAATGAACTGGAACGTGAACGTGGTATCACGATTCTTTCGAAGAACGTATCCATTAATTATAAAGGTACAAAGATTAATGTGATTGACACGCCGGGACACTCTGACTTTGGTGGCGAGGTGGAGCGTGTGCTGAACATGGCTGACGGCTGCATCCTGTTGGTGGATGCGTTTGAGGGTCCGATGCCCCAGACACGTTTCGTGTTGCAGAAGGCGTTGGAAATTGGACTGAAGCCTGTGGTGGTGGTGAACAAAGTGGACAAACCGAATTGCCGTCCAGAAGAAGTTTATGAGATGGTGTTCGACCTGATGTTCTCGCTGAATGCGACAGAAGACCAGTTGGATTTCCCTGTGGTTTATGGTTCTGCCAAGCAGGGTTGGATGGGTCCAGACTACAAGACGCCCACGAATGACATCACTTATCTGTTGGATGTGATTCTCGACACCATTCCAGCTCCAGAGCAGTTGGAGGGTTCACCCCAGATGCTGATCACGTCATTGGATTATTCCACCTATACGGGTCGCATCGCTGTGGGACGTGTGCATCGTGGCACGCTGAAAGCTGGCCAGAACATCACGATTGTGCATCGTAACGGCACTTCAGAGAAAACTAAAATCAAAGAGCTGCATACGTTCGAAGGCATGGGGCACAGGGCGACTGAGTCGGTAAGTTCTGGCGATATCTGTGCCGTGATTGGTCTGTCGAACTTCGAGATTGGTGACACCATCTGTGACTTTGAGGAACCAGAGGCATTGCCCACCATCTCGATTGACGAACCGACGATGTCGATGCTTTTCACCATCAACAACTCTCCTTTCTTTGGCAAAGAAGGTAAGTTCTGCACGAGCCGTCACATTGGCGACCGTCTGTATAAGGAACTGGAGAAGAACCTGGCCTTGAGAGTGGAGACGAAGGAGGGCACCACTGACCAATGGATTGTGAGTGGTCGTGGTGTGCTGCACTTGTCTGTACTCATCGAGACGATGCGTCGTGAAGGGTATGAGTTGCAAGTGGGACAGCCCCAAGTCATCTTCAAGGAAATCAATGGTGTGAAGTGCGAGCCAGTGGAGGAGCTGACCATCAATGTGCCAGAGGAGTTCTCCAGCAAGATGATTGATATGGTGACTCGCCGCAAGGGTGAGATGGTAAGCATGGAAGCCCAGGGCGAACGTGTGAACATCGAGTTTGAGATTCCTTCACGTGGTATCATTGGTTTGCGTACGAATGTGTTGACAGCCAGTCAGGGCGAGGCCATCATGGCACACCGCTTCAAGAACTACCAACCGTTCAAGGGCGAATTGACTCGTCGCACCAATGGCTCGCTCATCGCACTGGAGTCAGGCACAGCCTACGCTTATGCCATTGACCACTTGCAGGATAGAGGCAAATTCTTCATCTTCCCACAGGATACGGTGTATGCTGGTCAGGTGGTTGGTGAGCACGTGCATGAGATCGACTTGGTCATCAACGTGACGAAAGCCAAGCAGTTGACCAACGTGCGTGCCAGCGGTACGGATGAAAAGGCTCACATCATTCCACCTGTTCAACTCTCGTTAGAGGAGGCATTGGAGTACATCAAGGCAGATGAGTATGTGGAGGTGACTCCTAAAAGCATGAGAATCCGCAAAATCATCCTCGACCATTTGGAGCGTAAACGTGCCAACAAGGACGAGTAAGATGAGGTCAAAGGGTGTCATCGAGGAAAAATGACTTTTGCAAAGTGGAGGGATAAAAACGAGCCCTTTATGTGCTTTTTCTGCACAAAATAGGGGTACTTGTGCATTAAAAGTGCTTTTTATGAAAATATTTTTGCAGAAATCAAAGAATTATTCCTACCTTTGCACCGCGAAACATACAAAAGCGACTAAATAGAAAATAATCCATTAACATTTTAAACATTTAAGATTATGTCTGAAATTGAATCAAGAGTAAAATCTATCATCGTTGAGAAGCTCAACGTTGACGAAGCAGAAGTAAAGCCAGAAGCAAGTTTCACCAACGACCTTGGTGCTGACTCTCTCGACACTGTAGAACTCATCATGGAGTTTGAGAAGGCTTTCGGTATCAATATTCCTGACGATCAGGCTGAAAAGATCGCTACTGTTGGCGACGCTATTGCTTACATCGAGCAGAACGCTAAGTAATTATGGAATTAAAGAGAGTTGTTGTAACAGGTATTGGCGCGCTGACTCCACTTGGCAACACCGCTGAGGAGTCTTGGGAGAACCTCAAGGCAGGTAAGAGCGGCGCTGGTCCTATTACTCATTTCGACGCTTCACAGTTCAAGACTCAGTTCGCATGCGAGGTGAAAGGTTTTGACTCGGCTGCTTACATCGACCGTAAAGAAAGCCGCAAGATGGATCTTTACACCCAGTATGCACTTGCAGCAGCCAAGATGGCCATCGAGGACTCTGGTATGGATCTCGAGACTGTTGACAAGAACGAAATTGGAGTTGTGCTCGGTGTAGGTATCGGAGGTATTAAAACTTTCGAGGAGGAGGCCGGCAACTATGCCATCAATGGTCCCCAACTCGGTCCTAAGTTCAATCCTTTCTTCATTCCGAAGATGATTGCTGATATCGCCTCTGGCCATATCTCCATTCAGTACGGATTCCGTGGACCCAACTACACAACAACTTCTGCATGTGCTTCTTCATCAAGCGCACTCGCCGATGCGTTCAACCTCATCCGTTTGGGCAAGGCTAACGCAATCGTGGCAGGTGGTGCCGAAGCTGCCATCTGGGCATCAGGTGTGGGTGGTTTCAATGCCATGAAGGCACTCTCCACTCGCAACGAGGATCCAGAGAAGGCAAGTCGCCCATTCAGCGCCAGTCGTGACGGCTTCGTGATGGGTGAAGGTGCAGGCATCCTGATTCTTGAGGAATTGGAGCACGCCAAAGCACGTGGTGCCAAGATTTATGCTGAGATGGTAGGTGCAGGTATGTCTGCCGACGCTTATCACATCACAGCTACCCACCCAGAGGGTCTTGGTGCAAAGCTCGTTATGGAGCGCGCACTGAAAGACGCTGGTATGAAGCCAGAGGACATCGACTACATCAATGTTCACGGCACTTCTACTCACGTGGGTGACATCTCTGAGGCTAAGGCCATCAAGGAGGTATTTGGCGACGCTGCTTACAAACTCAACATCAGCTCAACAAAGTCCATGACGGGTCACCTGCTGGGTGCCGCTGGTGCTGTTGAGGCGATGATCAGCGTACTCTCAGTGAAGAACGACATTGTGCCTCCAACCATCAACCACGAAGAGGGTGATGAAGACCCAGAAATTGACTACACGCTCAATTTCACCTTCAACAAGGCTCAACAGCGCACCGTTCGTGCAGCGCTTAGCAACACCTTCGGCTTTGGCGGTCACAATGCCAGCGTCATTTTCAAGAAGTATCAGTAATCTTGGGGCATCTGTTCCCAAGGACTTTTCTCAAAGTTCAAGTGATTCCGGATATCTTAGATAAAATAAGGCTTCTTTTCGTTTCCGAGAAGAAGCCTTTTTTACGACTCAAGTCCATCCTTGGGTTCTATCCACATAACATCAGGCTCTACCAGTTGGCGCTGATGCACAAATCTGTGGCTTATCACGAAAAAGATAACCATTACGTGAACAACGAACGCCTGGAGTTTCTGGGCGATGCCATGTTGGGCGCTATTGTGGCCGACATCCTTTATAAACACTATGGCAACAAGCAAGAAGGTTTTCTCACGACGCTGCGCAGCAAGATTGTGTGTCGCAGTTCGTTGAACAGACTGTCAGAGGAATTGGGTCTGGACAAGCTGATTCGCCATGCAGGTGCTATCACGACGGGGCACAACAGCTTCATGAGCGGCAATGCGTTCGAAGCCTTTGTGGGCGCCATCTACCTCGATCGCGGCTACGCCTATTGCTACCGTTTCTTGGAGGAACAGGTGTTCAAGAAACACATCAACATCGACGACATCGCCAAGAAGGAGCAAAACTTCAAGAGTGCCCTGATTGAGTGGTGTCAGAAGTCTCGCTACAACTTTGAGTTCACGCAGAAAGAGTCGCGCGAAGAAAACAACACCCCATTCTTCCATTCTTGTGTATTTGTGGAAGGCATCTCGTGTGGAACGGGTGATGGCTACAGCAAAAAGGAAAGCGACCAGAATGCCGCCAAGCAGGCGCTGAAACGTATCAAACACGACAAGGAACTGCTGAATGGCATCAAGAATGCAAGAGAAAGGAAGTGAAAATTTTCTCTTTTCACTTAAAAATCGTACCTTTGCACCTAAATTGACATTGCAATGAACACAACTGGATTCTTAAATAAGATTTATTTCTCCAGAAGACAAAAGCAGTTGGAGAAGTATGCAACCCATGCAAAGGCCTTGCAACTCAAGATGTTCCGTCATCTGATTCGTCAAGGACAAAAGACTGAATGGGGTGCAGACCATCATTACGACCAGATAGATTCTTATGAGAAGTTCCGTCAGAATGTGCCTGTGAACACCTATGAGGAACTGAAGCGTTACATCCACAAGATGCGTCAGGGAGAGGCTGATATCCTTTGGCCAGGCGTGGTGCGTTGGTACGCAAAGTCTTCAGGCACGACGAATGACAAGAGCAAGTTCATCCCTGTGAGCGGCGAGGGACTCAAGAACATCCACTATCGGGGCGGTACTGACTGCATCGTCAGCTACCTTCACATCAATCCCAAGAGCAAGTTCTTCTCTGGCAAGAGCCTCATTTTGGGAGGCAGCCATGCGCCCAACCTCAACACCCCCAACAGTTTGGTGGGCGACCTCAGCGCCATCCTCATCGAGAACATCCCTTCGGCTGCGAAGATTATCCGTGTGCCGAAGAAGAAGATTGCCTTGCTGAGCGACTTTGAAGAGAAGCGCGACAAGATTGCCCGTGCAGCGATGGACATGAACATCACCAACATCAGCGGCGTGCCATCATGGATGCTCAGCGTCTTGAACCGCGTGATGGAACTGAAGGGCGTTGACCGTCTCGACAGCGTGTGGCCCAATCTGGAGGTGTTCTTTCATGGCGGTGTGGCTTTCACGCCTTATCGTGAGCAGTACAAGAACATCATCGGGCTACCCAATATGCACTATATGGAGACCTACAATGCCAGCGAAGGCTTCTTCGGCTTGCAGAACGACCTCTCCGACCCCAATATGCTCATGATGATTGACTACGGCATCTTCTATGAGTTCTGTCCGATGGACAACCTCGACCACAACGGCTATCCGATTGATGCGGACAAGATTGTGCCTTTGTGGGATGTGGTGCCAGGCGTCAATTATGCGATGATCATCAGCACCAACTGCGGACTCTGGCGTTACCTGATTGGCGACACCGTGAAGTTCTCGCAGAAAGACCCCTACAAGTTCTGCATCACAGGACGCACCAAGCATTTCATCAACGCCTTTGGCGAGGAACTCATCGTGGACAATGCCGAGAAGGGACTCCTTCAGGCTTGTGTGGCAACAGGTGCGCAGGTGAAGGACTACACGGCTGCCCCCATCTTCATGGACAGCAACGCCAAATGCCGCCACCAGTGGATCATCGACTTTGCAAAGGCGCCAGCCTCTGTCGATGAGTTTGCAGCCATCCTCGACCGCTCCCTGCAGGCCATCAATTCTGACTACGAGGCCAAGCGTCATAAGGACATCACCCTCCAGCCGCTCGAAATCATTGTTGCAAAGCCTGGACTCTTCGACGAATGGCTCAAGAGCAAAGGCAAGCTGGGTGGTCAGCACAAGATACCACGTCTCAGCAATTCCCGTCAATACATCGAGGAACTCATCCAGATGAACGTTTAACGAAACGCAGTGAATCCATGAGAAGGCCTTCGTCCTATATGCTTCACATCCTCATGATAGCAGCAGTCCTGCTGCTATTCTTGGCTTGTGCCCGCATCGGCTCGCCCGATGGAGGTCCCTACGACGAGACCCCTCCCAAGGTGGTTCACACCTCACCCAAGTTTGGTGCAGCCAATGAGAAGCACGTGAAGCGAGTGACGATCGAGTTCGACGAAATCGTGAGGATTGACAATGCGATGGAGAAGGTGGTCATCTCTCCCCCGCAGATTCAACAGCCTGAAATCGAGGCCAATGGACGACGCATCACCGTCACCTTACTCGATTCCCTCAAACCCGACATGACCTATACCATCGACTTTGCTGATGCCATCGTCGATAACAACGAAGGGAATCCATACGGCGACTATGCCTTTACCTTCTCCACAGGCGAGCAGGTCGATTCCTTCCAGGTGTCTGGCCACGTGCTGAATGCTGCAAACCTCGAACCCATCAAGGGAATGCTCGTGGGACTCTACAAGGTTGGAGGATCAGCAGACGATGATTCCACCCAGACCATCGACCTGCCCGATTCCATTTTCCATACAAAACCTTTCGAGCGCATCTCCCGTACCGACAGCCGAGGACATTTTGTGGTCAAGGGACTTTCTCCTGGCCAATACCGTGCGTTTGCCTTGAAAGACCTGAATCAGAACTATGTCTATGACCAACGTGCGGAGATGGTCGCCTTCTCAGAGCGCATCCTCAGCACCTCCTGCCGTCCTGACATTCGTCCCGATACCGTATGGCACGACAGCATCCACTACGACTCCATCGTCTATACCCCTTACACGCATTATTTCCCAGATGACATCGTCCTGACGGCCTTCGAATCTGCCCTCCAAGACCGCCATCTGCTCAAGAGCGAACGTCCCATCCTTCAGAAGTTCTCCATCTATTTCACGGCACCCTGTGACACCCTGCCACGTCTGACAGGCCTGAACTTCAACAGCAACGGCGCTTTCGTCATCGATGCCAGCGAGCACAACGACTCCATCGACTACTGGATCAAGGATTCCCTCATCTATAACCTCGACACCCTGCAAATTCAACTCGACTTCTTCGAGACCGACACGACAGGCAACTACTCCATCACGACCGACACCCTGCGACTGGTGTCCAAACTGACCAAAGCACGGATGGAACGCGACTTGCAGGATCGTCTTGAAGAGTGGGCAAAGGAATACAAGCAGCAGTTGAAGGCTGAACGTCGAGCTGCCGAGAGAGCCGCCAAAGAGGAAAGTCAGGAAGAGGGAGAGGAAGGCGACACTCAAGAAGAAGGCAAGCCTGCGAAGGAGAAAGAGAAGAAGAAGAAAAAAAAGAAAGATGACGATGACATCGAGATACCTCCTTTGCCAGAGGAGTTCTTGTCCTACAAGACGAGCAACATCCAGGCGATGGATCCAGACAAGAACATCGACTTTACCTTTGAAGAGCCGTTAGAGACCGTTGACCTCTCCAAAATCCACTTCAGCACGAAGGTGGACACCCTCTACGAGCCCACCAAGTTCCTGTTCCGACAAGTGCCCGGCAAGATCAAGACCTACCGCCTCTATGCCGAATGGGAAGCCGATTCAACCTATCAAGTGGAGATAGACACGGCTGCCTTCATCAATATCTACGGCAAGCGAAATGAAGCCACGAAGCGCATCATCCGCATGAAACGCCTCGACTCCTACTCCACCCTCTTCGTCAGGTTGCAGGGCGACTGGAACAATGCCTATGTGCAGCTGCTCTCAGGAGCCGACAAGGTGGTCAAGACCATCAAGGTTGAGAACGGACACGCCGACTTCTACTTCCTCAACCCAGGCACCTACTACCTCCGATTGTTCCGTGACCGCAACGGCAACGGCGTTTGGGACACAGGCGACTACGACCAGCACATCCAGCCAGAGCCCGTCTATTACTACCCCGACGAACTGACCCTCAAGGCACAATGGGAAATCACCCAAGACTGGAATCCCACCGCCCGTCCTTTGGCTCAACAGAAGCCACAAAAAATCACCAAGCAGAAGCCAGACAAGGAAAAGACCATCAAGAACCGAAATGCCACAAGGCAAAGGAAATAACCTTTACCTAATCACGTATTTCTTACCCTTGTAGATGTACACGCCCTTCTCCGTAGGCTTACCCTCCAGCTTCACACCGCTGATGGTCCACCATCCTTCACTCTCAACTCTAAACTCTAAACTCTCAACTGACTCAACTTCAGTAGTTTCATCTTCCTCAAATTCGATATTGAAGTCCGTGATGCGGCGAGAGGCGGCAGGCTGATCATCCTCGCCAATCTTGAAGTAAGCACGGAAGGCACCGATGTGGGCACCCTTCTCGGGGTAGTAGAGATTGTCATCAGCGCCGAGGAAGAGGATGCTCTGGTCGGTGGCGTCGAAGTCGATGGCATCGTAGGTGCCGATGAAGCGGACACGATTGGCGCCACTCTCCTTGTTGTCATAGGGTTGCATGTCTTTGCTGACCTTTATGCCATAGATGCTTGGGTCGGTGATGGTGCTCGGCTCGGTGACGCCCCACTTCACGATGTAGGGCACGCCTGCCTCCATTTCGGTGACGGGCTCGCCAAAGTTGAGCGTGAGCGTCGTGCCGCTGATGCTGGCACTGTTGAGCGGACGGATGATGGCACCCATCAGCGACTGGGTTAGGGTGTAGTTGAACGGCAGACAGAGGGTATTCCAATGGCCATCCTTATAGAACGTGCGGCCTACGAGGTCTATTGATGTATCTAATACCGTCTTATCCTTTTGGGCGATGTAAGCACTGTTCTCCTTGCTGTCGTCGGGAAGCCACCGATAATTTCCCTTCCGCAGAAGCTTGCCACCGACAAAACCTGTATCATCGAGGTAATGACAATAACCCTCACTAGCCTCCATGACTGTCGCGTTTAATGCTCCGACATATAAGTAGTCGGCTCGGAAATCAACGCTGCCACCTGTGATTTTTTTGACCGCGAAATACTTGCTGCTGGTGGTGAGGTTTCCGTTATTGACGATTTCGAAGCCGGAACCCATCCGTTCGACTGTGCCGTCGCTGAAAGCGAGGGTTCCGTTATTGGCGATTACTCCTCCGCCTTCAAATTTTCCTGCACCTTTGATGGTGAGCGAACCGCCGCCGGGCACATTGAGTGAGGCCCCCTCCGCCAATGTCATTGTACGTCCACTGGGGATGTCTATGACAACATTGCCTATGATATAAAGGGTCTGCCCGTGCTCAACAGCGAATCCGTTTTTTTCAACTTGGTAATACATGGTCTTCTCGCTTGTGCCGATGCTGGCGTTGCTACCTGAAAGTTCCGTCATGACAGCTGAGCCGAGGGGATAGGTGCTCTCTTCACCAATTACATCACCTCCACTGACAGGCTGGTCGGTGCCACTTCCACCACTTCCGCTTGTGCTGCTCTCAACTGTGAAGATGGCTTCGAGATTGACATGTTGATGCCCCATGGTAAAATAGTAATTGCCGTTAGCATCTTGATCGATAGTCACACCGCCACTATTGACCACCCATTCCTTGAATGTGTAACCATCGGTGGTATCGAGGTGCAGATTCACTCTCGCCCCTTGCTTGGCCGATGCGGGATCAGGCGTGACTGTGCCGACAGCGGTGGATTCAGTCTTTTTGTCATTTTCATACAACAAATATGTCGTGACAGTGGTATTGTATGTCACCTCGGAAATTCCCCCTGGATCAGTGCCCGTACCAATGTCCGTACCAGTGCCCGTACCAGGGTCCGTACCAGTTCCCGTACCTGTGCCCCCCTCAAAAACCGCATAAATAGTCGCAGGGGCGGAGAGAAGAGTGAATGTGGTTTGTGCCGCATTGGCATCAGCAAGTTGTACGTAACTTCCCATAACATCCCAGTTCTTGAACGTATAGCCATTGCCAGCCGTGGCGGTTATAGTCACTTGGGTGCCGGCCAGCCCTGACATGACGTCTGACGTAGCCGTGCATCCCGAATTTTGGGGGAGAACCGAGTAACCAATTTCGGAAAACTGCACTGGATTTAGGATGACCGCGTACTGTGCCCACGCACCGACGTTCGCCACCATCACCAGCAGCGTCACAATCATTCTCAGAAAGATGTTCTTGTTCATATTTTTGCCTGGTTAAGTAAAAGAGTTAGTAATTTTCGTTGCAAACTTACGAATTTTTATTCTTTTATAAGTCCACTACGTGGAGAAATCACACAAATCCATCCCAATTTTGCAAATTTATCCACGTAGTGGACTCAAAAAAAGAACAAAAATTCGTAAGTTTGCAGTCGAAAAGAATACTATTGTTTTACAGTCGTGTTAAAAAAACGAGAAATTTATGAAAAAAACTAACTTGGCAAGAGTGCTTGGAACTCTATTTGCCGTGCTCACTTCTGTTGGCATGTGGGCACAAACACCGCTTCTGACATCTGGCAAATGTAGCTGGAATTCCGACAGCAATGCTACTGTCTGGTCATTCGACGAATCCACCAATACCCTGACGATTAGTCCGGAAGATGGGAACAGCGCAAGCGGAATAAGAAGTTATTATGAAGAATATGGGTATGAAGAGTATGACGGTTGGGTTTCAGAAGAGCCTCCCGCTCCATGGCGCAAGTACATCGACTACGAGGGTAACTTGCACAATGGTCCCGATGAACTGATTCAGCACATCGTGGTGGAGGATGGTGTGCGGTCTATAGGTGCGTACGCTTTCTATGGTCTTGTCAATCTGGAAACCGTCACGCTGGCTTCTACGGTCACCTCTATCGGGCGTTACTCCATGCAGAATGACCCGAGTCTGACGTCTGTGATCATTCTCTGCCCGAAGATGCTTGACTATTACGATGAGCCCTTTTATGAAAACAACCTGCTCACACTCTATGTCATCCAGCAACAAGTGGGAAATTACACTAACTCTTATTCTGATATCAACGTGGAGGGTTTCCTGCTGAAGGGCAACGGCTACAAGGCAACCGTTAACGAGGCATCTCGTGAGTTGCTGGATGTGAAAAATGGCTATTATGGACACAATTATTGCACATTGACGCTCAACGGCGACCACACCGCCACCATCAATGGGAAGGACTACACCATCAAGGGGGGTACAGAGATCTGGCCATCTGCTTACAATGGTGTGATCAAGGAGGACACGCAAGAGGCGATGAGATACGAAGAAGTGACTGAAACGGGCGAGTACCGCTACGATCTCCATGTGGGGGATATGTTTACTGACGAGGCAAATGAAAACACCCCTTCTGAGCTCTTCACGGTGACCAACACTCCGACTGAAGGTGAGGGCTGGGCATTCGATTTCGACAATGAAACCTTGACCATCAGTGGCAATGTGACGGACGAGCCTTGGAAGCCTTTTGCAGGCTTCATCCAACACGTGTATGTGGAGGAAGGTGTGACCCAGCTGCCTGCTGATGCCTTTTCCGAGAATAATGCATACAATCTTTATGAGGTCATCCTACGCAGCACTACTATGGTGAATCTGAATGGCGCGTTTACTAGAACAACTGCAGTTTGGGATGAAGAGCATGGGGAGTACATAGGCAAGGACTATCTGGCGTATGACATCTACGTGCCAAGCAGCCTGCTGGACACCTACCAAACCACCTATGCCGACCTGCTGAGCATAGAGGACGAATCCAAGTCTTTCCTGCCGAGCGACATTTCAGTCACACTTCCGGCATCGGGCGTGATGGCTTTCTCTGCCTCAGCCAACCTTGATTTCACCCACTGCGAGGGTCTGAAGGCATACGTCGCATCAGAGTTCGTCCCGTCTACAGGAAAACTGCTGATGGAACCTGTGACGCAGATGAGCTATTATGAGGGTATGGTGCTGAAGGGTACTCCTGGTGCCACATACATCATTGAGAAGAGCTGGAGTTCGAATTGGGTGCATAATCAGCTGAAGGCAGACACCGGGGACATTGACCCGTCACTGAACCCGTATTACGTTTACCTGAAGCTCGAAGGCACCGAGTTCAAGCCATTCACTACAACAACCAATGTGAAGGGTCAGGCATATCTTCAGATTGAAAATGAAACCTACGAGGGTGCCAAAAAGCCCATCACCATGCTCTTCACCGATGAGGAAGCGTTGACGGAGGGTGACATCTATTATGACGACTGCCACTGGTCTTACGACGCAGACACGAAGACCTTGACCATCAGCGGTGAGAATACAAGAACAGGAGACTTCGCCAAGGAGTATGTCCCCGGCTCATCCCAGAATGTTGCACCATGGCGCACTTATACGACGTCAGCGGGTGTGAAGCACCTGGGCGTTGAAGATGGCATCGAGCACATCGTGGTGAAGGAAGGTGTCACAGACATTGGCGAATATGCCTTCTACGGACTCAAGAACTTGGAGGACGTCACGTTGGCAAGTTCGGTCGAGAACCTTGATTTTGGTGCTCTGCAGGGATGCCCCAAACTGAAGACGGTGGTATCTTTATATCGGTACGGCATCTATATGAGAACGGGTGCTGACACCTATAGCGTGGCCAACGTGGGTGAAACCTATTATGTGCCCAACTCCCGAAAGGAATACGTCACGAACATGCTTGCAGACTTCGACAACGTCAAGGTGGAGGGCTTCGACCTGACCGGCGGTACGCTGAAGGTGGACTTCACCGAAAATCCGCTGACATGGGACACCGACCACTTTACAGGCGAAATCCACATGCTTTACCATACCGGTTGCAATCTATATGTTGAAGGCGCAAAGACAACCATCAATGGCGTTGACTACCCTTACGAAAACGGTATCACGTTAAGTTATGCCGATATACGCTATCGGAAGGACAATCAGGATCCCGACCTGTGGGGGAGTGAAGTGACCCAACCCGGCAACTATTATGTGAAAGCAACCGTTCCAGGACTCTTTAACGACGAAGCAAAGAACACAGCCATCTCGGAGCACTATGTCGAAGTCTATGTGGCTGACACCGAAGGTGAGGGCTGGGCATTCGATTTCGACAACAACACCCTCACCATCAGCGGCGATGTGACCGGCGAGCCGTGGGAGGTGTTCAAGCATGATATATACACGGTGGTGGTGGAGGAAGACGTCACCCAATTGCCAGAAAATGCTTTCCGCGGCTACCGTATCGCCCGTGCCCTCATCAAGGGTGCAGATGTGAACCTGAACAAGGCATTCCTTGGTACGGATTATGTCTATGATGACGAAGTTTATGATTATGTACAAAAAGACGTACTTGCTACCGACCTCTACGTACCTGCCGCCAGTTTGGCATCCTACAACGAGGCTTATGCATCCTATTTGGTGGCAGATGGAGGTGAAATCCTCTCATTCGAAGTCAGCATCGACATCACGGACGCATCGGAAGGTGTCATCGCCTACTGCAATAATTATAACCTCGACCTCTCTGACTGCGAAGGACTGCAGGCTTACGCCATCACCGACTTCAATCCTGCCACTGGCGCACTCACCCTCCAGCCCGCGACGAAACTGGGATCGGGGAGTGGATTCCTGCTGATGGGCAAAACAGGCACCTATACCGCAAAGCTGACTTTTGAAAACGTTTACTACTATAACAACATGCTCGATGGATGGAGTTATGTCGAACCTGAAGAAGACTATGGAACAGTGATATATATCAACCTCACACTCGAGGGTTCAGGTGCAGCGCGTGGATTCTACCCAATCACAGAGGAAGGTAATCTTCCTGATTATGTGGCACACATGAGCGTCAATAAGGATGACTTCGAGGCATGGAAGGCACTTGGTCATGACATGATTCCTCTGAAGTTTGAGGTTGCAACTGACATCAACGACATCGAGGTGGCACCGGCTCCTGCTGATGACGCATGGTACACGCTCAACGGCATGAAGCTGGAGAGCAAACCAACGGAGAAGGGTGTGTATATCTATAATGGTAAAAAATACGTGATTAAATAATACATGATTGAAGTTAAAGAAGTTAAAGGAGTTATCGAAGTTAACGACGATACCTTGCTACCAGCAAAACATTTGTCGATAACTTCGAGCGCAGCGATAACTTCGACACAAAAAGGAACCCGTGCAACCGGTTGCACGGGTTCCTTTTTGTAGTACAGATGGCAAATGGTTTTTTTTGCAAAAAAATGGAAAAAATGTTGGTGGTTTTACATTTATTCACTAATTTTGCCATCAGAATGTAAGAATCGCTTAATAACAATCGCTAAAACTAATCTAATATGAAACGAAAACTGACACTTATGTTAGGGCTGCTGGCCGTCATGTCGGTCAGGGCAGCTACGGTGGACGTAGATTCCCTGCGGTTCACCCTCAACGATGATGGGTCGGCAACCGTCTCCTCGTGCCTCTACCAAAGCACGCCAGAGATTGTCATCCCCAAAACAATCACTTCGGGTGGAACGACCTACACGGTCAAGTACATCGGTGAATATGCGTTCGACAATCGCAGATTCATCACTTCCATCACCTTCCCCAACACGCTGGAGAAGATGGCCTTCTGCTCCTTCCGCTGGTGTACCAACCTGGCATCGGTGGAGATTCCTGCTTCGCTGAAGGAGTTCAGCTCCTCGAACTTCTCCGAGTGCTGGAGCCTCCAGACGGTGACCATTGCCGCTGGCTCGCAAATGACGAAGGTGGACGAGGCAGCGTTCTACAACTGTAACAAGTTGACGAGCATCAACCTGCCCAACACCATCACGGAAATGGTCAGGAGTTGCTTCTATAAATGCAGTTCGCTCCAGACCATCACCTTGCCTTCGCAATTGGAGAAGATAGGCCCCTACAACTTTTATTATTGCACGGCCTTGGAGAGCGTCAGCATTCCACAAAGCGTGACCACCATCGGTGAACAAGCCTTCTTTGGCTGCAAGGCACTCCTCAGCGTCACCATCCCATCGAATGTGACCAGCATCGGACAGTACGCCTTCAGTGAATGTGAGGGATTGACCTCCGCCACCATCAATGCGACCGCCCTCACCACCATTCCGAAGGACTGCTTCTCACGATGCAAGAAGATGGAGAGCGTCACCATCCCGTCATCCGTGACCACCATGGGAGAAGGCGCCTTCTATGAGTGCTATGTGCTGAACAACGTGACGCTGCCTGAAAACCTCACAGTGATACCAGACTATGGCTTCGGCCATTGCGAGGCACTTACCTCCATCACCATCCCATCGAAGGTGGAGAGCATCGGAAAGTACGCCTTCCAGTACTGTTCCCAGTTGGAAACGGTCGATCTGAAGCCCACCACGATGACCGCCATCGGACAGAACGCCTTCGATGTCTGCACGAAGCTGACGTCGTTCCAGGTGCCAGAGGAAATCACGACCCTCGGACAAAGCGTGTTCTGGGGATGCACCTCGCTGCAGTCGCTCGAACTGCCCTCCACGCTGACCACCATCGGAAACCGTTTCTGCTACAACTGCAGCAGCCTCACCTCCATCACGTTCCCTGACGGACTGACCTCCATTGGCGAGGATGCGTTCAATGGCTGTAAGATGCTTGACAACATCACGCTGCCCGCCTCCATCACCACGCTCGGCTCCAACGTCTTCAAGAGCTGCGAACGTGCGGAGAATGTGACCTTCTTAGGAAACAATGCCGTGACGCTGAATGGCGACTCGCACTTCGCTTATATGAAGAACCTGAAGAACGTGAAACTGCCCAACGGACTCACCTACATCACCAGTTCCATGTTCTACGGGTGCGAACAGCTGGAAAGCATCGACCTGTCGAACACCCAAGTGACGGAGATACGCTCCTATGCGTTCTATCAGAACAAAGCCCTCACCACGGTGAAGCTGCCCGCCACCGTCGCCACCATCGGCGCGAATGCCTTCAACGAGGGCGGGAACTTGGCCTCCATCAACTTCCCCGCGGCACTCAAGCGCATCGGCGAGGCTGCTTTCCGCTACAACAACCTCCCCAGTCTGCAACTGCCCAACGGTCTGGAAACCATCGATCAGTCTGCCTTTATAAACAGCAAGAACCTGTCAGAGGCTCCCGTGGTGATACCCCAAACGGTGACGAGCATCGGTCAGAACGCTTTCAGGGAATGCGACCAGCTGATCAGCTTCACCTTCCCTGAGAGTCTCACGACCTGGGGACAATCTGTCCTCGAGAACTGCGACGAACTGCAGACAGTGGTGTTCCCCAAAAACTTCACCACGATACCACGTTCGACCTGCTACACCTGCAAGAAGCTGCAAAACGTGACCTTCCCTGAGAACTTGGAGGTGATTGAACCATACGCCTTCTACGACTCCGAAAGCTTTGGAGCCCTCACCCTGCCACCGACGATGAAGACGGTAGGTGAGGAATCTTTCCGCTACTCCATGATGCCCTCTCTCACCCTCAACGAGGGTCTGGAGACCATCGGCAGGAACGCCTTCAGGGAATGCGACCGGCTGAAGGAAGTGACCCTGCCATCGACCATCAAGAACCTCGGCCACGCTGCCTTCTGGACTTGTGACTCGCTGCGCACCATCACTTTCGCCGAGAACATGCCAAACCTGACTCTCAGTGGTGACAGCCACTTCGCTCATAATGCACAGCTGGTGAATGTGACGCTGCCCAAGACAGGCTTGACCACGATGACAGCCCACATGTTCCGCGAATGCGACCGGCTGCGCAACATCGAGTTGCCAGCGACACTCACCAGCATTGGCGACGATGTTTTCTACGGCTGCGACTCCCTGCAGACCATCTACATCCCCGACGGAGTGAAGAGCATTGGCTACGAAGCCTTCGACTACTGCCGAGGACTGCGCTACGTTCGTCTGCCCGAAGGACTGGAGAGTATCGGTGGCAGTTGCTTCGGCTATTGCGAGAACCTTCCCTTCATCAATATCCCTTCGACGGTGACGAGCATGGGCAACTATGCCATCCACACCACAGCCAACTCATCGAACACCAACTTCAAGAGCATCGGCATCATGGGCAGCACCATGCCAGAAACGAATGATCATGTGTTCTGGCAGTATCAACCCGCATTCAGCATGTTGGTGCCAGCAGGACAGGAAGAAGCCTACCAAAGCAGCACTTCATGGACACCCGATGCAAAAGACAACCGTACCATCAAGGGATATCCAGCAGAAAAGCAGACTTTGACTCAAGACCTCATCCACCTCTCTTGCCTGAACAAGGAAACCTACCGGACAGGCAGCCCCGAAGCCGTCTATGTGGATTGGTTCGAAGGTATGGGCAACTATCAAGTCTTTTATACCGACAAAAAAGGCAACAAGACAAGCGTGACGCCTGTGGATGGTGGCGAGTACACCATTTCGTTGGTGTTTGAAGAAGGACCTTATTACAAACCTGCCACCTTCAACAACGTCGCCACCTTCAACCTGCAAGAGATTGCCGATGAGGACTTCGCACTGCTCTGGGACTTCTACAGCAAGACCTACGACTGGACAAAGCAGAAATCGACTTGGACAGGCAACGGCGGCGGTGGCGCGAAAGCCAACTGGCAACTCATCGAGGGTGTGAAGGAATCGGCCGCTAACATCTTCGGCGTGAAGTGGAACAACGGTCATGTGGAGGAAATCAACATGGGTGCCGGCACCAGCATCTACAACCTCAACGCCAACGAGACACCTGTCAGCCTCTTCGCCCTGCCTAAGGTGAAGAAGATTGACATGCAAGGCGTCGAGTTCTACGGCAACATCTCCGACAAGGTGGAAGCGTGGCTCGCATCGGGCAAGACACTCAGCCCCACCCTCGAATACCTCGACTTGGAGCGCAACAAACTCGAAGGCAATATCGCCACCCTCGCTAATAACCTGCCAGCCCTGAAGCTGCTCGACGTGCATCAGAACCGCTTCAGCACCGTCTGGCCAGCTTTGGCTGAGACCATCGAGAACATAGACATCAGCAACCAGACCATCACCGACATCGTGGCGACCGTTGACCTGCGCGACATGACAGAGTCTGGTTTCTTCTCGACACTGCCCAGCATCGTCTTCTACGACCCTGCCACCCGCACCTATGCCGAGGACATCAGCATCAGCGTGAAGAGTCAGACCAACTGGAGCTCCTTCAACCTGAACTATGTGGGTGACAACGACTTCAACGTGACAGGTACCTGCACATGGAAGGGTGCCAGCGGCGATGAAGCCCAGTGCTCCTACACCGACTCGAAGAACAAGACCACCTCGTTCAACGCCATCTTCCTCTACGACATGGGCGATGTGGATTTCAACGGCCAAGTGAATGTGCTTGACCTCCAGCAGAGCATCAACTACCTGTTCAAGGAGACGGCAGAGGGTTATAACTGGCGTTACAACTTCACAGCAGGTGACCTCCTTGCCGACAATGCCATCAACGTGCTCGATGTCGTGAGACATGTGGATCTCCTGCTCTCGCAGAACAAGCCCACCACGACTGAAGCCAAGGCACGTAAGGCAAAAGCTGTTGACACCTCAGCAGAGGAGGCAGAGGCCAAGATGTATGTGGAGAACGGACAACTCCAACTCCAGACCAACGAGCCTGTGGCAGCCATCGACATGACCCTGTCGGCAGCCGATGCAGAACGCATCAGCTGGATCAGCCACACAGGCATGACCACCGCCCAAAAGACACTGGATGACGGCCGCGTACATATTATTATATATAGTGCGGCAGGCAAGACCCTCCCGACTGGCAAGACCACCCTCGCAGCCAACGCCAACGACGGCAACATCGACGAGGCCACGCTGGTCAATGCTGAGGCAAGAGTCATCCAAACAGCGCTCAACGATGCCGACGCACCATTGGTGACAAGCATCGAGTCAGTGGAGAATGAACAGCTGACAGATGACAATTGGTACACCATCGACGGACGGAAGTTACCAGCTCAACCCGTCGAGAAGGGTGTTTATATCGTGAATAGCAAGAAAGTAATCATCAAATAAATCTGACGCTATATGAAGACTACTATCAAATATATCCAATCCATGATGCTCCTGCTGCTCCTCTCGCTGACAGCACAGGCACAGGACATCAACGAACTGAGTGTGAAGAATGTGAACGGCATGCGCAGCAAGATCGTCTCCGTGCCCATCTATCTGACCAACACACAGGAGGTGACCGCCGTACAGTTCGACATCACCATGCCTCAGGGTTCACAGGTGTATCTCGACTCCACCAAGGTGGCCGAGAACCGTCGCGTTGACCACATCATCAGCGGCAAGAGCAAAGGCAGCAACCGCTACCGCTTCATGTTCTACTCGCCCACCAACCAAGCCTTGTTGGGCAACACAGGACGCTTGTGCAACATCGTCTTCAAAGTCTATCAAGGACTGGATGACAATGAAACCTACAACTTCAAACTCTCCAACATCGTCATGTCTGACCTTCAGGGTAACCCCATCGAAGCCACTTCGGTTGACGGTCATCTGACCCTGCAGAGCTATCCTGACTTCGAGGTCAGCAACTTCAAGGTGACGAACGCCGACATGGTGCCAGGTGGTTCCATGACCCTCTCGTGGACCGTGAAGAACATCGGCGAGACAGCCTCCACAGGCGGTTGGAAAGAGAACTTCTATCTGACAAATGAAAGCGGCACCCAAGTGCCTGTCAGCAACAACAGCTTTGAGAACACAGGACTCGCACCTGGTGAGAGCATACAGCGCAGCATCGAAGTGACCCTGCCACAGGTGTTGGGTATCGACGGCAACGTGTTTGCCAAAGTCGCCATCAAGGGTAATTCCGATTCAGGTGAACGCTCAGAACAGGAATGGAACAACAGCGCGACTGCTGAGACAGGACTCAACCTGACCAAGCAAATGACGCTCACCATGCCTGAGAAAGCCGTCAGCGAAAACTATCGCTACAATGTGAGTTGCCAAATTGCCCGAAGCGGTAACCGCAATACGGAAGAGACCTTCACACTGACCTGTGACAAGCCCGACCGACTGGAAGTGCCTGCCACAGTGACCATCGGACGCAACGCAGCATCCGCCAATTTCTATGTGAAGCTGAAGGATAACACCGTCTATAACGAGGAAGACACCATCGTGGTCATCACGGCCAAAGCCACTGGTTACGCTGATGCCTCCGCTCTGTTCATCATCGAAGATAACGAATATCCCCAGATGACCCTGACCACCTCGAAAGAAGCGGTGAGCGAAGGGGAAACGTTCCAGTTGACCGTCACCCTTCCCAAGGTAGCGAAGGAAGACGTGCAGGTGAACTTCACCAGCGACGATGTCAAACGCTTTGACCTACCCGCCTCTGTGATCATCGCCCAGGGCGAGAAGAGTGCTTCCATCAATGTAACCGCCATCGACAACGAGAAGGCCGAGTTGGAACTCACCACCGCCTTCTACGCCACTGCCGAGAAATATGAGAAGGCACAGGTGATGATGGTGCTGGAAGATAACGACATGCCCGAACTGGAAATGACCTTCTCCCCCACTACGGTGACAGAGAGTGCTGGTCTGGCAGCCGTGAAGGTGCAGTTGGTGCGCAAGACGCTGACCGACCGCGACGTGACCATCCAGATGAGCGATGACAGCGAGAACGGCGAAATCTACTACGCTCAGAAGCGTTTCACGATGAAGGCGGGTGTGACAACGGCTGAGTTTGCCATCGGCATAGTCGATAATGCAAATGTGGATGGCAACCGCACCGTCAAAGTCACGGCAGGCGTGTGGGCAACCTCCTGCAACTGTACCGCTACAGGAAGCGAGATTGGTGCAGCGACGGTGGAACTGACCATCCTTGACGATGACGGTCCTTCTCTCAGCGTCACCTCATCATCTTCCTCTCTCTTGGAGGGCAAGGAGAACGCCACCACATTGACTGTCAAACGCAATACAGGCAAGAAGGGCACCACCGTTGTGACCATCACGAGTGACCGTGAGGAAGACCTTGAGTACAATCACACCATCACCATTCCAGACGGACAGGAGACAGCCTCTGTCAGCATCAATGCCAAGAAGAACTCTGTGGCAGATGATGAGCGCACGGTGGTCTTCACGGTCAGCAGCGATGGTTTCACCCAAGGCACTTGCTGGGCACTCATCACCGACCAGAGTCGGCCAGACGCCACCGTCAATGCCATCGAACTGGCTGAGAGCAATGTGCCTGCCGCAGGTATGGCCGACGTGACCGTGACCGTCAACAACGTGGGTAACGAGCCGCTGCCTGTACAGACGAAAGTGAACATCTACATGGACAATGCCCTGCTCACCACCCTCTACACGATGGAGGAAATCGCAGCAGGAGAAAGTGGACAAATCACGCAGAAAGTGAGCTGCCCAGACATGGCTGGTGAGTATCAGTTGAAGGCTGTGGTGAATGAGGACAAGAAGGTGAAGGAGCTTGTCTATATCAACAACACCTCCCCCAATACACCCATCACGCTGACAGCCAGTTTCACCGCTACAGTAGAGGTTGACAAGGATATCTATCAAGCCTATGAGGATGTTGAAATCACTGGTCTGGCAACAGGTTCGAACATCAGCAACCGCACCGTGGAGATTTGCCTCATGCTTAACGGCATTCGCGATACCTTGCTGGTGACGACCGACGCAACGGGCAACTTCTCAAGGACTTACAATCCAAGAGGTGTGGCTGGTCATTACGAGGTGGGCGCTTGTTATGTGGGTGACCAACCCGCACAATGGACGAGCTTCGACGTGTATGGCATGAAGTTGACCAGCAGCAGCTTCCTGAAGTACGAACCGTCAGTGGGCATCCCATACGAAGCCAAGGTGAGCATCAGCAATACGGGCGCACTGCCGTTGCACAACGTGCGGATGAAAGTGGTGTCGATGGGGGATGAGATTGAACTGAACCAGACCCCTATCGCCACATTGGAAGGCAATAAGAAAGCCGACCTCGCCTTCAATCTGACAGGTAAAGTAGCCAGCAGCGACAACAAGTGGCAGCAGCTCAACGTGAAGTTCACGAGCGACGAGGGTGCAACCTTCGACGGCATCATCTATTATTATAACCGTGTAGCCACAGGCAAGATTCGTGCCAGCATCAGCAGCATCAAGACCACGATGATCAAGGGTCAGAGCCGTGACTATGTGTTCGACATCACCAACATCGGTCAAGGCGAGACGGGTAAGATTACCCTTGCGCTGCCCGAAGGAAACTGGATGGTGGCATCGACCGGTAAGGAGATGAGTTCATTGGCCACCAACGACACGACTCAGATTGTGCTGCGCCTCACCCCGACTGCCGACATGCAACTGAACGTACCACAGCGCGGTACCATCGGCATCAACTGTGAGAACGGCGAAGGTATGCCACTGTCATTCGTCATTGAACCTGTATCGGAAAGCACAGGCCGACTGATTGTCGATGTGTGTGACGAATACACCTATTATACGGATGAGAAGCCTCATGTGAAGGGCGCGAAGGTGACGGTGAGCCACCCAACCACGGGTGCAGTCATCGCCCAAGGCGAGACCGGTGAAGATGGCAAGTTCATTGTGGACGATCTGAACGAGGGCTACTATACACTCTATGTGACAGCAGAAAAGCACGAGTCATATCGCAACAACATCCTCATTGACCCGGGTGTGGATAACGAACGTGTCATCAACCTCAGTTATCAGGCTGTGACTGTGACTTGGAACGTGGTGGAAACGACGGTGGAGGATGAGTACGAGATTGTGACCACCACTACTTTCGAAACCCATGTACCCAAGCCAGTTGTGACTATCCGAGGTCCAGAAAAGCTTGACATCGACGCCATGGAGGTGGGTTCTTCGCAGATTCTCTACTACACGCTGACCAATGAAGGACTCATCAATGCCCTCAACACCACGTTTGAGGTGCCGACTGGTCTGCACGAAGTTGAGTTTGAGGCACTGGCCAATGTAGGACCATTCACGCTGGCACCGCATCAGGCCGTTCAGATTCCAGTACGCGTGACCCGCTTCTCTGACGGCAGCATCCCATCGGGTGGCAAGCGTCGCGCTGAATCTGCAGAGATGCAGAAGTTACGTGACTGCTTCGCTGGCTTCTCTGCTTACTATGAGGTGATGTGTGGCAAGGACATGAAGAATGACCGAGCACTCGTGTCACTCGCTCTGCGTGCCTGCGTTGCCAGTCTGCTGATGCAAGGTTCTGGTGGCGGTGATGGCTCATCACTTGGCAATCCTGGTGGTGGCAGTGGCAGTTACTATACTGGCGGCTCCTATGGCGGCCTCACTGCAAATGGCGACGGACTTTGCGACCCAGACGTGACCGACGCGGCAAACAGCACCATCACCTACTTGGGCGGCAAGGCTCCAGGCATAGGCCCGTTCATCAGTAAGATGAGTGAGGCAGAAGAGCAAGCAGCTAATATGGCAGAAGGCAAAGTAAATGCTCCTAAGCTCATTGAAACTGGTTTGGAGTACGGCGGTCCAATGTTGGATGCGGCACCGGTTTGTAAGGGTCCGAAGGCGCACCCAGTACTCGACAACCCAATTGTCAAGACAGTGAAGGAGTATGGTGAAGAAATCAAGAACATCCTTGAAATTCGTCAGAAATGGGAAAAGGTCAGGAATAAGAACCATGCAAGGGCACTCGATGTGTTGGCTGAGGAACTGGGAGGTGAAGAGGCGATGCGCAAGGCTTCGTCCTACAGCTGGTATGACGCCTTTGCCAACGTCGTCTATAAGTACAATGAGCAACTGGATGCTGCGGTACGCCTCCAGGAGGAGTATTACGGCGACAGCATCTGGTGGGCACAACCTACGTTCGACCCGACCATCGAGACGTTCTTCCAGAGACTGCAAATCTATGATGACTATCAGGAGGCTACTTGGCATCAGGCTGCGGAGGAACATTGGACGATGAACACGCTGGCTGAACAGCTGATCAAGTATATGGAGGACTCCAAGCCTCAATCCGTCACGATGGAGCAGATGAAGGCACTCGTCAAGCGCATCCGCTGCACGGCACACAGCGGTGGCAGTCCTGAGGACCGCATGGATCTGAATGTCATCAGACGGGAAATGGAATACATCAACGAACTGGACAACGAGGCCATCATCAACGGCTATCCGAGCATGACGGAATGGTTCTTCCAGGCGGCCGAGGACTTCAAGAAGGCTTTCCACGAGGCGAGCAGCAACTCTGTGTGCGTGAACATCAAGATTGAGTTCAAGCAGAAGATGGTGCTGACACGTCAGGCGTTCAGAGGTACGCTGACGGTGAAGAACGGCAACGAGGAAGCACCGATGACCGACGTGAAGCTGGCGTTGAAGGTGACTGACGAGGCGGGCAATGTGGCCACCACGCATGAGTTCCAGATTGAGCCAGAGAGCCTCGACGGATTCACGGGTGAACTGAAGGGCAACTGGGAACTGGCACCCAATGCACAGGGCACAGCCACCATCCTCTTCATCCCGACGAAGTACGCTGCACCGACGGAGGAGAAACTCTACAACTTTGGCGGTTCACTCACTTACACAGATCCTTACACAGGACTGACCGTGACGCGCGACCTCTCACCTGTCACCCTGACGGTGAAGCCGTCTCCTAATCTGGACTTGACATACTTCATGCAACGTGACATCTGGGGTGACGATGCCTTGACGACCGATAAGGTGGAACCGATGGAGGAAGCTGAGTTCGCTCTGCTCATCAACAACGTGGGCAATGGCGAGGCGACGAATGTCCGCATGACCACAGAACAGCCCAAGGTGGTGGAGAACGAGAAGGGACTCCTCATCGACCTCGAACTCATCAGCAGCCAGTTGAATGGTGGTTACAAGACGCTGGCTTTGGGCGGTAGCGTGCCGACAAACTTTGGCAACATACCTGCTCACAGCACGACTTACGCACAATGGTGGTGGCAATCGTCGCTGATGGGTCACTTCACCGAATACGATGTGAAGGCCACTCACCTGACCAGCTACGGCAATGAAGACCTCTCGTTGCTCAACAACGTGGAGATTCACGAACTCATCCGAAGCCTCAACACCAAAGATGAAGCTACAGGCAAGGCGCTGAAGGCATGGTTGGTGAACGATGTGACGGACTTCAACGATACGCCCGATATGCTCTACCTGAGCGACGGAACAACGGAGAAGGTGGATCTTGCGGTTGCAGCACAGACGGAGCGCAAAGACCAGACCCACTACACGCTGACGGTGACGCCAAGGAGCAACGGCTGGCACTACGGCAACGTGATTGACCCAACCCTCGGACGTGCCACCATCAAGCGGGTGGTTCGTGGCGACGGCGTGGTGATTGACCCACGTAACGTATGGCAGACTGACCGCACCCTGCGTGACGGCATGGATCCACTGTACGAGTTCCGCATCCACTTCGCTGACAAGTTGCTGACGAACGGTGCCGACCAGACGTACGAGATCACGTTCGAGCCGAAGCCTACTGTGCCGCTCACGGTGGCATCAGTCGATGGACTCCCAACCAAGAACGAGGTATCGACACAGGCTGTGGGCGAAATGACCATCCACTTCAACAAAGACGTGCGTGACTTCCAGCCTGAGAACATCCGTCTGGAGTGCCAAGGCGTCAAGCAAACCGAAGCTGCGGTGGTGAAGAAGGTGGATGCACAGACCTACACCGTCAACTACCCGACGGCCACGACCCAGAGCGGCTACTTCGTCATGCTGGTTTACACGTCGAAGATGACCGACAGCGAGGGCTATCATGGTGAGTATGACGCACAGAGCATCTGGACACAATTTGTCGATGGCCAATGCAAGGTGACCACGGTTGTCACGCCAGAAGGTGCCGGTTCCGTGACCCCAGCATCAGGTGTCCTTGCCTACGGCGAAACGGCTCAACTGAAGGCAACGCCCAACGCACACTACACCTTCAAGCAATGGCGCACCAACGACGAGGTGCTGACCACCAACGCACAGCACAACCTCTACGTAGATAACAACTACATGCTCTACGCTGAGTTCGTGCCTCGCCAGTATGCCGTAACCCTCGACCACGACCCAGCAGCTGGCACGGTGGAAGGCATCGGCACCAGCAACTACGAATACGGCACCAAACTCTCCATCACCGCCAAACCAGCCAAAGACTACACCTTCGAGGGTTGGCAGGTGAACGGCAAGACGGTCAGCAAGGATGCCACCTATGAGTTGACTGTCAGCGGTGTGACCGACGTGAAGCCGCTCTTCAGCTACACCCCAGCCACGCTGACCATCAACTACAACCTCGTGAAGGGCTGGAACTGGATCTACGTCAATCCTGCCGACGAGTCACAACTCACAGCCAGCACGCTCTTTGCAACCATCGCAGACCATGTGCAGGAGGTGAGAGGACCATCGGGTGAGGCAACGACCCTCAGCCCTGAGAATTGCTATCAAGTACTGGTGGACGACGACGTGACGCTCGAAGTGGAAACCCGCGTCAGCAATGCCAGCAGTCCTGTCTCACTGAAGAAGGGCTGGAACTGGATTTGCTACCGTCCATTCGAGACGCTCGATGTGAATACTGCACTCGTCAACTTCGCTGCCACTGAGGGTAACATCCTGAAGGGACAGGACGGATTCGCCGTGTACGACGGCACCCAATGGACAGGTTCGCTGAATGAGATGCATCCTGGACAAGGCTACCAGCTCTATGCGCCCTACTCCACTTCCTTCACCTACCCCACTACAGCTCTGACGACGTCATGCACGGTGGAGACGAACTACGACGAGGTGATGAACGCGCCAAGCAGAGGCGGCAAAGTGACCACATTGCCAGACGAGGTGGATCGCCGCAAGTACGCCAACAATATGTGCGTTGTGGCAGACGTGAAGAAGAACGAAGTGGTGAGCAACTCTGAGACCTACTTGATCGGAGCCTTTGTAGGTGACGAATGCCGAGGCATCTCACGCCTCATCGATGACAAGTACTTCATCACCATCTACGGCAATGACGAAGAGGAAGTCGAATACAATGTGTTCGACAGCACCAAGCGTGAATACATCAACACCCAAGGTGGCAGCACCTTCAGCGACAAGGCTGCAGCCAACGTGAAGGTTCCTACCGAGGTGGTGATCAATGAGGCTACGTCTATCAGCGAACTGACTGAGGAAGGCGGTGTTCAACAAGGCACCTACAACCTCGCCGGCCAGCAAGTCGATGAAAACTACAAGGGCATCGTCATCATAGACGGTAAAAAAGTTGTGATTAAGTAAAGAGAAGAATCAAACATTAAAGGGGAAGGCTGCAATCTGCGGCCTTCCCCTTTTCATTTGCGCGTTGTACGTTTCACACCTTAGAGCAGTTTCATGCAACTGGTTGTTCCGAGGGCAGTCAGGGCTGCCGTGAGGATGGACACCACCACCTGGATGATGGCCTTCCAGAATTCCTTGTTCTTCATGGTCTTCGTAAAGTTTAGAGTTTCTTGGCGAGCCAAGCGTGCTAAAGATACGATTAAGTGTTTAGAGTTCCTTGCGGGGTGTGAGGTTGGAGTTCAGAGGTTAGAGAGGCTTTGGCGGGAGTTTGTCTGCTTGCGCACATCGCGTCAGCCTGCTCTAAACTCTAAACTCTCAACTCTCAACTAGAACTACCCTTCCCCTCCACTTCCAGGCAGGCCGCCGCCATTGCCACCTTGGTTGTCACCACCGTTGTTGTCGCCGCCGGTGATGTCGTCATCCTCGGTCTCCTCGTCGCTGACGTTCTTGTCCTTGGTGAGGGTTGCCACATCGACGAACTTCGCCTTCTTGAGGAAGTCCTTGCTGGAGATGCTCTCCTCGGTCGCTCCCTCGGGCAGGAAGCGGAGGCGCAGTCCGGTGGCGAGGGTGTTGATGTTGAAGTCCTCGAGGTCCTTGACGCCGCCCTCCTTGTTGGCGATGGTCACGTAGAAGGTTCCGAGCCCCTGCACCTTCACCTTCTTCGACTCGAGCATCTGCTCGATGAGGCAGGTTCGGAAGGCTTCGAGCACGCCGATGACCACATCGACGGTGAAGGGCGATCCGTGGGAGGTGATGTGCTTCGCCATGTCGCGGAGGCTGAGGGTCTCGAGGGTGACTGCCTGCGCGTAGTAGGCGGAGCTGGCCTCGAACTGGGGGTTGACCTGGGTCTTCTCGTCGTCCAGGTACTGCTTCACACCGGGTGCGGTGCGGATCTTGCGATAGATAATCTTACTCATGATACTTAGATTTATTTTGTTTGGATAATTTTTCTGCCGCCAGCTTCGAGTCTTCGGGGCTTCGTTTCTGCCCTTCGGTCTTCGGGAATGGTGGCTTTTCCCTCGTTTCAAGTTTGCCGCCGTCTCTCTTGTTTTTTGCCGTCGGCAATTTTCTGCGTTGCCGTCGGGTGTCTTTTCTAGTGTTTTTCAGGTCTGCGGGAGGCTTCTGTAACCTTTGACCAATAACCTATAATCTTTTCTATTATTATGGTACAAAGTTACGACTTTTTTCTGAGATAAACAAATATTTATAGATTTTTTTCGACTTTTTTGAAAAAATTTTTGACGCCCCAACACATCAACACACCAACGCACCAACATTAGAAAAATTGTATGTGTGAGTCTGTAGGGGGATAACAAGTTACATTTTATATATATAAAATGTAAAATCCATTCCGTTGTTTTTTGCCCTCCACCCTTCAACATTGAAAACACCAAATGTTGGTGTGTTGGTGCGTTGGTGCGTGCTGAAGATTTCATGTTCGAGCTAACCGAAGAGGGGTGTGACAAAAA
>JAFXVS010000007.1 GCA_017534815.1 Bacteroidaceae bacterium
AAAAAAGATTTGTTTTTATTTTGTTATTCTCTCGATTTGCACTATCTTTGCCATCGAATAGTAGGTAACTGCTGTTCACTGCGGTGCCTTCGGCCAGCTTCGTCAAATGCAGGACGGATCTTTGAAAGGCGTAACAGCAGAGTCCATCATCGATGAATTGTAAGATTGTTGCCACCCCTGATTTCGTTCGCGACTTAAAGAAACTTGCCACTATTTAAGACAAACCAGACATGGACACACAAGACACAGTCATAGCGCAGCTCCGCGAAGCCATTGAGACCGTAGCCGACAGAAAGATGCGGACACCCAAAGACTTCGACTTCCTTTCGGATGCCATCTTTGAGAAACTGCATCAGAAGGTCAGCACCACCACACTGAAACGTCTGTGGGGTTATCTGTCAGAACCTGTCACTCCACGTACATCCACCCTCGACCTCTTGGCACAATTTATCGGTGCCGAAAGTTGGGAAGTCTTTCAGCAGCAGGCACAGAAAGGAAAAGCATTTGTGCCGAAAGAGGAAGGCAAGCATCTTGAGCCCGCCTCGCATCACGAGGCACCTTACAATCACGATGCTTCCCACTCCAAAATGCTTCGTTTCGCCTTCATCGCCCTTCCCATATTGGCTATTATAGCCCTTGTGGCATTCTTTCTCCACACATCATCTGCCGACGATGCCCCCATCGACTTTGCTGACCCTGCTGTCAAGGCACTATGCGTCGCCCATTGGGACACAAATGGCGATGGGGAATTGAGTCTGAAAGAAGCAGCCCATGTGACCCATCTGGACAGTGTCTTTCGGGGTGACACCACCATTATTTCCTTCAACGAGTTTGAGTGTTTCACGAGACTGGAAGCGATAGAAGAGAAAGAGTTCCAAGGTTGCAAAAATCTACAATCCATCCATATACCTCCATCCATTAAAATTATTAGGCACAATGCATTTGAAAATTGCCAGAGCCTGATCCACATGGACATCCCCGACCACGTAGAGGTATGTCAAAGTTATGTGTTCTATTATTGCAAAAACCTTCAATCCATCCACGTCGGTAAAGGCATACGTGCCATCGGTGGAAATTTTCTGGCTACATGCCCCAAATTGGTGAGCATCGAGGTGTCTGAAGAAAATTCCGTGTTCGACTCGCGCAACCATTGCAATGCCATCATGGAAACTGCCACCAACCGGCTCATTGCAGGGTGCCAAACCACTGTGGTACCCCAAGAAACCACCGCCCTCGCGTATGGAGCCTTCGAAGGATGCTGGCACATGAAGCACATCCACCTGCCCGAAGGCATTACCAGTATCGGCATTTTTGCTTTCAATTACAACCAGTCTTTGACGTCCATCGAATTGCCCAGCACCCTAACCATGATTGAGAATAACGCCTTCAATTGTTGCAAGTTCATGTCCGTCGTTTCTCATGCCACGACTCCACCTACCTTGGGCACATACGTCTTCTGGGGAATTCCCAACGACTGCGTCCTCACCGTTCCGCAAGGAACCCGTGCCGCCTACATTGCCGCCGGCTGGACCAAAGAAGTGTTTGGCGGTGGTGTGGTGGAAGCCACGGAATAATCAGCCAAGAAGAAAAAATCGAGGAAATATTTGGAAGAGTTGAGATTTTGCCATATCGTTTGCAAACGATTTAATATAAGAATTATGCAAACCACAGCACTCAATCCGACACAAATGCACTTGTTGAAACTCTTTTCTTTCAACAACAGCGAAGATTATGCACGAGAAATTCAACGAGTTCTCACTCAGCATTTTCAAGAACGGTTAGATGCCGAGTCCGATCGCCTTTGGGAAGCTGGTATCTTGAGTCATGAACGTCTGGAAGCCCTTCGGCATGAGGATCTTCATGTGAAGCATTAGTCGCATGGCACGTTTGGTTCTTGACACAAACAGCTTGATGCAATGCTATTACTTATATAGAACAAACGATAAAATCCCCACATGCCTATGTAACAAAACCGCATAACAACATATAGAAGAAAGCGTCCGCTTAGAATCTTGTTCTTCGAATTTCGGCAAAAATACAAAGAACACGCAGGAGTATAAAGTCAGGATGCTCACGCTGATGGCGTGGGCTTTTTACTCGTATATAGCG
This sequence comes from Bacteroidaceae bacterium, assembly GCA_017534815.1. Classification (GTDB taxonomy): domain Bacteria; phylum Bacteroidota; class Bacteroidia; order Bacteroidales; family Bacteroidaceae; genus Minthosoma. The sequence continues at coordinate 2,110 of JAFXVS010000007.1, forward strand.
TGTTAGGTGTTTGCCGATACCTCGAAGAACGTAGACGAAAGTAAGAGTCCACGTTCTTTTTTTTGTGATATTTGCCCAAAAACTGCAAAAGGACTAAATGGACTAATGAAATGGACTAAAAAACGGGTGTTCGAAACAAGAAAAAGGACCTAACTTTGCCCGCGAGAAAGAAACGGCTTAAAAAATTTTTTAAAAAAACGGCTCACAATGGAACAAGTTTCAAAAACTTTCCTTATCTTTGCCGCCGCAACCCCCTAAGCGGGTGTTGGCGACAAACGAGGAAGCACCAAGCTCCGTCCGTCAGTAAATCTGGAAAATTTGCGTGTATATAGGACAGAAGCAGAAAGGCGTTCCTCCTGATGGATGACTATACCCGTGTCCGTTTCCCCTCCCATGGGGAAAGACCGTCCGTATATCAGCACCCACAGGTGTGAGCCGTTTCTTTTCTCCATTCTCCAATATACAGGTATTCCAGAACCTACTGACAGGGAATGTCGGAAGGCTCACACTCTTTGTGTCATCGCAAATGTACAAATAATCGAATATTCACTTAAATCATAAAACATATATATCTATGAAACAGAAACTTTTTCTTACATTCTTGCTTTTGCTGACCAATCTTATGGCCAGTGCATACGACTGTAACGTCGATGGCATTTATTATAATCTTTACACTTCAGGGAAAACTGCACAGGTGACGCGTCTATATACGGATAATAATTACCGCGGTTCCGTGGATATCCCTTCTTCCGTGACCTATAATGGAATCAAGTACAAAGTGACGAGCATCGGCCAGTATGCTTTCAATAATTGCAGCCGCCTGACATCCGTCACCATCCCCAACAGCGTGACGAGCATCGGCGAAGAGGCTTTCTATGACTGCAGCCGCCTGACATCCGTCACCATCGGCAACAGCGTGACGAGCATCGGCAAACAGGCTTTCTCTGGTTGCAGCGGCCTGACCTCCATCACCATCCCCAACAGCGTGACGAGCATCGGCAAACAGGCTTTCTCTGGTTGCAGCGGCCTGACCTCCATCACCATCCCCAACAGCGTGACAAGCATCGGCGATTATACTTTCGAATGTTGCAGCGGCCTGACATCCGTCACCATCGGCAACAGCGTGACGAGCATCGGCAAACAGGCTTTCTATGGCTGCAGCGGCCTAACTGCTGTACATATCACAAATATTGACGCTTGGTGCAGAATAGAATTCTACGATAACGACACCAGCAACCCATTATCTAAAGCTCATCATTTATATCTGAATGGAGAAGAAGTGAAGGATTTGATTATCCCCAGCCGTGTGAGGAGCATCGGCCATTATGCTTTCTCTGGTTGCAGCGGCCTGACATCCGTCATCATCCCCTACAGCGTGACGGACATCGGATTTTATGCTTTCTCTGGCTGCAGCGGCCTGACAGCCGTCACCATCGGCAACAACGTGACGAGCATCAATCCGGGCGCCTTCTTTGGCTGCAGCGGCCTGACATCCGTCACCATCCCCAACAGCGTGAAAAGCATTGACAGTAATGCTTTCAAAGAATGCAGCGGCCTGACATCCGTCACCATCGGCAACAGCGTGACGAGCATCGGCGATGGTGCTTTCTCTGGCTGCAGCGGCCTGACATCCGTCACCATCCCCAACAGCGTGACGAGCATCGGCGAAAAGGCTTTCTATGACTGCAGAGGCCTGACATCCGTCACCATCCCCAACAGCGTGACGAGCATCGGCGATGGTGCTTTCTATGACTGCAGAGGCCTGACATCCGTCACCATCCCCAACAGCGTGACGAGCATCGGCGATGGTGCTTTCTATGACTGCAGAGGCCTGACATCCGTCACCATCCCCAACAGCGTGACAAGCATTGGCCGTAATGCTTTCTCTGGTTGCAGCGGCCTGACATCCGTCAAGTCTGAAATCATCAATGTTTTTGATCTTGAGTTTCAGGACATATCTTCCACTTGTAAGTTGTTTGTTCCGGGAAATACACGTTCACAGTACCTTTCACATGGTTGGGATCGGTATTTTAGAGGCGGTGTATATTGTATCATCACAAGTCTCAGTTTCAGACAGCCTAAGCAGGTGCTGGCGATGGGAACATCGCCAACACTGCAGTTGAATCCCACCATCTCGCCCAGCACCGTACGGAACAGCAGCCTTGAGTGGAGTTCATCAAACGAAAACATCGCCACCGTTTCTACTTCTGGTCTGGTGACCGGCAAGAAGGAAGGCACAGTGATGATTACATGCAAGGGAATGAATCCCGACAGAGAGGAAATGTCTGCATCATGCGAAGTCTATGTCTTTAGCGGAAACAAACTGAACATCAGCAGTGTATCCTTCCGTTCTCCGACGGAAGCATTTGAATACCGCACTGACAACATGACGTTGCAACTTGATCCCATCATCTCGCCCAGTACCATCAAAAAGGAATACTTGACATGGTCTTCTTCTGATGAAGATGTTGCAACGGTGTCAAGTTCTGGCTTGGTGACAGGTAAAGAGTATGGCACAGCAACCATCACCTGTTCTGCCGTCAATACACAAGACGAGTTGGTGACCGCTTCCTGCAAGGTGATTGTCTATAAGGAGGGACTGATATATGTGGGTAACATCTTCTACAAGATAGGCGGCAACAACGCCTCTGTGACCAATTGTGCAGGTGGAGTTCCCTCGAATATGGAGAAAGAAAGATCTGAGTATTCAGGAACGGTGAATGTGCCGGCATCTGTCACTTATGACGGAGTCAACTATCCCGTTACGAGCATTGGCACTTGTGCCTTCTACAAACAGTCAAACTTGCAAGCGGTGGTGATACCGACCAGCGTGACCGAATTTAAACTAGGGTCCTTTGCATTTGCTCAGAATCTGGCTCGCGTGACATTTATGAACAGAGAAGCGGGACTGATCTCAGTGGGAGAAGCTGCTTTCCAAGAATGCACGAGGCTGAACAATGTGGTATTGCCCAATTCGACCTTACGCATAGACAAGGAAGGGTTCCGCGGCTGCTCGTCTCTCAGCAATATCACGCTGTCCAATCAGCTGAACTATATCAATGAGTATGCCTTTGCCGACTGTCCTGTACTGAATAATGTCACGCTGCCCGAAAGTCTGAAGTCCATTCAGATTGCGGCTTTTAACAACGATGCAGCCATGAGCAGCATCACCTTCCCTGCCGAACTGGAGGGTATTGGTGCATCCGCCTTCGCGAATTGTCCATCACTCAAAGATGTGACATTCAACACCTCACATTACAACATGACCATTGGTGTAGATGCCTTCAAGGGCAGCAATGCCATCAGTAAGGTGAAGGTGGCTCATCTGGACAGTTGGGTGTCCATCAACTTCTCTAACCCAGAAGCCAACCCTGCCAGCATCGCGAAACGCATCTACAACGGGAGCGGAACGGAGATAATCAATGCCGAAGTGCCTGAAGGTCCCATCTATGTCAACAACAATGCGTTCTACAACTGTCAGAGACTACAAAGCGTGACCCTACCCTCAAGCATCCAACTCATCAACGACAACATATTCTACGGCTGCTCATCGCTCAAGAAGGTGGTGTCGAAGGCAACAATCCCACCAGCCTTCATCGGTGTGAAGGATCCCGCTGAGATGAATTCCGTCTTTGAAGCAGCAGATCTCTATGTGCCCAGCACGTCAGTCAGCAGCTACGCATCTGACGATTGGTGGAAACGGTTCAAGCAACTATTTAAGTATAATGAGCCTGCCACCTACAAGGCGGGTGATGCCAATGGTGACGGCAATGTGAACGTGTTTGATGTGACTGCCATCGTCAACTATATTCTTGGTTCACCAAGTGGTAATTTTGTATTCCAGGCGGCTGATGTGAACAATGACGGGAACGTGAACGTGTTTGACGTGACGAAAGTGGTGAACATCATCTTGGGTGTAAATGCCAATGCCAAGCTCCGTCATGTGCAGAGTGTGCAGAATGGGGCGATGCAGATTGTGAAGAACGGAAAAGGAACTGACATCATTGTGGACGATGCAGAGCAATATGTGGCCATGCAGTTTGATGTTGTGGTGTCAGCAGGACAGACGGTTGAGGGCGCCGTCTTGAATAGCGCAGCAGGGCATCAGATTTCTTACCGGCAGACAGAAGCAGACCGCTACAGAGTGATTGCTTACTCCATGGAAAATGAAGAATTCATGCCGACAGAGGATGTGCTGGTCAGCCTGAAGCAGGCTCAGAATGTCACCATCGAGAATGCCTTGTTTGTCACAAAGAGCGGACACGGCATCAGCATGGATGTGAATAATGAGGCAACTGGCATTGAAGCTATTGCCAATGAAGAATCTGACGCCATCTACAGCCTGTCAGGACTGTTTATGGGAACAGATGTAAAGGCACTCTCCAAGGGCACTTATATCCGAAACAGAAAGATATTTATCATTCAATAAAAAAAGAAGTTATCATGAAAAAGAATCTTTATGTATTGATGGCGATGCTGTTTACAATGATAAGCAGTGCATTCGCTGATGACAAAATGTACATCGCAGACTTTGAGATTAAGCCTGGTGAAAAAAAGGAGGTGGATATCCTGTTGAACAATCCGGACGCACAGTATCGTGACCTGCAGTTTGACCTCTATCTGCCTGCAGGCATCACATGGATGCAAGATGAGTATGAGGATTTCTTGTGCGAGAACGCTGCACGATGCACCTCCAACCACAATAATGCTGTTTCCCTCATTGAGGCAAACCACTACCGTTGCATGTTAACCAGTTCGAAAAAAGCACCGCTGTCGGGAAACAGCGGCGCCATCTTAACCATCACCTTGCAAGCATCGGGGAGCATGGCACCCGGTGGTTATAAAGGTTATTTTAGGCAAGTGATGCTATCCAAAGTGGACGGGACTGGTCCGACCTATCAGGAATTCTCGTTCAACATCACCGTAAAAGGAGCGGAACAACCTGTAACGGTCACGGCAGAGAACAAAACGATTGTGTATGGTGAGACCCTGCCTACATTAACCTACAAGGTTGAGAATGGCACACTGAATGGGACACCCAGCCTCTCCACCACAGCTACGAAGACTTCTGCTGTCGGCACCTATCCCATCACGGTGGCACGGGGAACAGTGACTAACACGCTTGTGACATTTGTGGACGGAACTCTCACCATCAACAAGGCTCCGCTCACGGTAGGCGTTCAGAATGTGACCATCACCGAGGGAGATCCCATCCCGACTTTCACGCTGACCTACAGCGGATGGAAGAACAGCGACACGGCAGAGAGAGCATTCACTGCTAAACCAACCGCCCGCACTACTGCGACATCTAGTAGTAAGGCGGGAACCTACGATATAACAGTGAGCGGTGGTACCGCCAAGAACTACACCATGTCCTATCAGAAGGGCACGTTGACGATTCTGAAGAAGGATGAGCCGGAGAGTGCCACTCGCACTCCATTCAAGGGAGAGATAAGCCTTCCAGGTACTCTTGAGGCTGAGAACTTTGACAGGGGTGACGAAGGCATCACCTACCACGACGATGATCCCGGAAATAATGGTGGAACAAACTACCGCAGTGGCAATGACACTGGTGTGGACATCGTGACAGGCAATGGAGGATATGCCGTCGGGTGGACCAATGGCGGTGAATGGATTGAATACACCATGAACGTAACAAAAGCTGGTAAATATACATATGAGGCCATCATCTCCAATGGAACTGGAGATAATGGAGGATTCAGCATCAGCCTTGTTGGCAATGACGGAAAACTCACGAAGTTGGCAGATGTCAGCGTTCCTTCAACAGCTGGCAATTGGGAAAACTACCAGCCAGTGGAAGGTGAACTGCTCCAAAATCTTGAGGTTGGTTCGCAGATTTTCCGCATCACCATCACGGCAGGCAATTGCAATATCGACAAAATCAAATTTGAGCTGAAGAAGGATGAGCCGGAACCGGCCTATAGGGTGGGTGATGACATCACCTCTCTCGCTACTGCGGAATGGGAAGGTAAGACGGGAGATTATGGAGGTCTCGCCAACCCGTCAGTGGAGCGTTACACAAATGGCGCACCAGAAGACATAGGCGATATCCTGACACAGACAATCAGCGGACTCCGAAACGGCACCTATCGTGTGAAACTGGAAGTTGCAGCATCCTTCACCCCCGAACGAGGCTTTGATTGCCCGACAGGCGACGGACTCTCTGTGGCATTTGCCAACAGCACCCAGCGTAACCTCTCTGTTGTGGAAAGAGACTGGGTAAATGAAGGGGAACAGAAACTTGTCACGCTCACCGCCACTGTCACCGACGGCACGTTGAAATACGGCATCAAAAACCTCGCCAAGTCGGGCAACTGGTTTGTGGCGAGAGTGAATTCTATCGTCTATGTGTCGGAAAGCAACCAGACCCCCAAAACCTATGCCATCCGCATCGTTTCCGAGAATAATGGTAAAACAACAACTGACGTGACAGCTGACGAGGAAGGTTCAAGAGTGTTCGTCACAGCAACTCCGAACGAGGGCTGCACGCTGGAATCCATCAAGGTAGCCACGACTCGTGGTCAGGAAGTGGAAGTGACAAACAACTCCTTCATCATGCCTGCATCAGCTGTGAAGGTAACAGCCACCTACAAGGCACCAGTTTCAGATGCTATTGAAGATGTTGTTGCAGATGATGACACCTACCAAATCTACACCATAGATGGCAAGCCTGTTGAGGCATTGCAGCAGGGCGTGAACATCATTAAGTATCAGAATGGAACCACAAAGAAAGTTTTTGTAAAGTAATCCCGTCAAATTCAGATGACAGGAAGGTGGGCACTCATTGAGGGTGTCCACCTTCTTTTCTTCTCCCTAACCCTTGCGCCCGTCTTCGCCCCCAAAAACCGGCTCGAGCCAGATCCCCCGTTAGCTCGAGCCAAATGACAAAACGGCTTTAGTCAAGGTTTGTGTGTGCCAAAATGAAAGGATAAAGTAGAGGAATAGTTTCTCGTAAGGAAACCCATAGTTTCTCGTAAGGAAACTACCAGTTTGTCGTAATGAAACCCACAGCCATATTATGGCTCCTACGATGAGCCACAGCAACGTGTTGGAATAGGAACGTCCTTGCAGGTTGGTGATACTTGTGTTGATGTTTGGATATATTAAGGGCTGGCATACAGATGCTGTACCTCTGTTTGCCAGCCCTTATTGCTTCTCTTGAGAGTATTTTGTTTAGTAGCCAGGGTTCTGAGGCGTGATGCCGAGGTCTTCACCTTTCAGACCATTAGGAATAGGCTGACGATAGTGCTTGCCACGCACATTATTGTATTTAGCTTGAAGGTGGTTGTGCACTTTCGTGAAGTAAGCCTCTTGATCTGCCGTGTAGGTATAGCCTGTGCTGGTCTTCCAATCATCGGGGAAGTGCTTGTAATTAGCCACCTTCTTCACAGACGAGATGAGATCCTTCCAGCGATAGCTATTCAGCACGGAGAACTGTTCATACGTGAACTCATAATCCCATTCACGCTTGATTTGCTCGAAGGTTGGGGCGCTGACAGTGGCGATGCCGGCACGGGTGCGGAGCTGGTTGAAAGGTTCAGCAGCCTCGCTGTTGCGGCCCAACTGCACGAGGGCTTCAGCCTTAATGAGCAGTACTTCTGCATAGCGAATCTCGATGCGGTCAACTGAGTTCTGCGTGATTTCGAGGTTCTCAGCATTCTCGTAGCTCTGGTCAACGCCCTTGCCGTTCACAGGTGTGTAAACAGGTGAGTAGTAATGATAGGTCAAGCCATCAGCAGGGTTCTTGAGCTCGATGAAATAGGTCTCAGCCAGACGCTTGTCGTTGGGCTGCTCAGCCTTCCAGTCGTCGTAGAGGTCATCATCAGCCACCTCTGTGTGGTTCTGCTTATAACCTTGCTCGTTCTCGCCATTCTGGAAGGGGAAAGTCCATGAGCAGTGAGTTTGGTGATTGCCCTGTGCGTCAATCTTGTCGCCATCATGAGCGATGGTGAAGAGGTGTTCATTGGTGTGGCGTTTGTTGCTTTCATACTCACGTCCCCACAGCTTGTTATATTCGGGGTCAAGAGCGAGTTTGTGGCTATTGATGACTTTGTTGGCATACTCGATGGCCTTCTTGAGTTTTGCGTCATCCTTGCTGAAAGCTGGGTCAGTCTGCGTGTTGGCGATGGCTGCCACCTCCTCCTGAGTGAGCGGCTTGTCACCCCACACGAGGTATGTACGCGCCAAGAGTCCTTGAGCAGCCTGCTTGGATGGAATGCGTGGGTCGCCGTCGTAGTCTTTTAGGAGTGATTCAGCGGCCGTGAAATCGCTGACAATCTGGTTGAACACCTTGTCGATGCTCTGACGTTCAGTGGTACTGCCGCCTTCTTCTGTATAGACAGGTACTTCACCCCAAAGTTGCACGAGTTTCAAGTACGCCAAAGCTCTCAGGAATTTAGCCTTACCCACAGCGGCATTATAACCAGCCTGTGTCACCTTGCCGGCACGGAACGAATTGGTTACAGTTGTGATGGCTTCGTTTGCCTGTGTGATGCCCAAAAACAGGTGGTTGAAAATCTTGACTTGATACCACGTGTTAGGAGCCTGTTCAAAGCGGCTGTTCAGCGGCCCTTCCTTACTCTCCTCACCTTCGAACGAGATGAGCTTGTTTGAGTTCAACTCGATGATGAACGAGAAGGACGATGAGAGTGGCTGCCAGTGGCTATAGACGCCGTTGACCAGAGAGATGGCGCTGGCATCGTCTTCCACCACGTTGTCCTCATTCACTTGATTTGAACTGCTGCTGTCGTCATCTGATGAGCATGACGAGAAGCCTGCTAAGAGGCTTGTTGCTACCAATGTAGCGAGGAAAAGATTCTTCTTCATGTTTGTAATCTCCTTTCTTTTTACCTTAATATATTTTATAAAGTTTATAGTTTACAGTTTATAGTTTAGAGAAGGCTAACGCGGTGCAATCCGCATGGTCTTTAACCTTTAACCTTTCAACTTTAACCTTTACTAAATCCGCTGCAAAGGTACGGACATTTCGCTGTGTGGGAAATCCCGATGATGTGGTATTCATGTACCAAAAAGAGGGTAGAACGCTTTGCCCTATCCTCTTCTAAGTGTTTTATAATGTGATGTTTACGCCAAATGTGAATGTTCTTGCCGAAGGGTAGGCTCCACTGTCGGTTCCACTGCTCACCTCTGGATCATAACCCTTGTAAGGGGTGATGGTGAAGAGGTTGGTGGCGGTGGCGTAGATGCGCAGGGAAACCGGGAAGGACTTGGGCAGTCGGGGACGATAGCCGATGGTGAGGTTGCGAAGTTTCAGGTAGCTGGCGCTCTGCACATAGCGGCTGTCGATGTAGGAGAAAGCGCGTGAGGTGGAAGCAAGGGGAAGACTGTTGCCGCCGCGCTCTGGTGTCCATGCCCCCAACACAGTCGTCAGCACGTTGTAGGAGTCGCCCGTCTCTTCCAATCGACGTCCCAGGGCATTGTAGAGTTTGGCACCATAACTGCCCGCGAAAGTGATGTTGAAATCCCATTCGCGCACTTGCAACTGAGAAGAGAAACCATACGTGAGTTTGGGCTGTACGGAACCGAGGATCACACGGTCATTGCCATCTACCTTGCCGTCATTGTTAGTGTCGGCAAACTTCGCATCACCAGCTTGGGGAGTGAGTCCGTTGACAGTTGGGAGTTTGGTCACATCCTCTCCGTTCTGCACGACTCCCAAGTACTGCAATCCGTAGAAAGAACCGAGTGCCTCGCCCTTGCGGAGAATCTGCTGGTTGTCTGCTCCCTGAATCACGTTGTTGGTCTTGCCCATGTCGGTAATCTCGTTGTGGTTGTGGGCGAGGTTGGCAGCAGCCGTCCACTGGAGGTGACGACGCTTGAGCAGGGTGCCGTTCACAGCCAGTTCAATACCCTTGTTCTCCACATTGCCCACATTCTGAAGCTGAGAAGTCACACCCGCCGCAAAACCCATCGGCACTTCGAGCAGGAGGTCGGAAGTCTTCTTGTAGTAGAGATCCAGCACCACGTTGAGACGACCGTTCCAGAGTCCGAGGTCAGCACCGAGGTTGTAGCTGGCAGTGGTCTCCCATTTCAGGTTGTCATTGGCGGTGTTAGCCTTGGCGTATGAAGAAGTGCCACCGTAAGAGCCTGTGCTGTAAGAAGTAGTGAAGGCATAGTCGGGAATCTCCTGATTACCCACGAGTCCACCCGTCAGACGCAATTTCAAGTAATCAAGATGACGGACACTGGCCAAGAAGTTCTCCTTATCCACGTTCCATGAAAGTCCGAGCGATGGGAAGTAGCCCCAGCGGTGATTCTTGGCGAAACGGCTGGAACGGTCAGCACGGAAGGTGGCAGTGGCGTTGTAGCGGTCAAGCAGCGTGTAGTTCACACGGGCGATGAGCGAGTTCAACGTGCTCTCGCTGATACCTGTTTGAGGGGTGTAGATATTGGCACCATCACCGAGGTTATACTGCTTCAGCGTTTCGTTCGTGAAGTGGTTGGTGCGGATACTGCTATGGGTCGATGTGCTCGTCTGCTTGGTGTAGCCAGCCAGAGCATCAATCTGATGGATGCCCAGTTCCTTCTGATAAGACAAAGTGTATTCCTGTTGCCAAACGTCGGTCTGGCGATTACCCGTGCCACCAATACCCTGAGTCGCCAATCCCAATGAGGTATAAGCTCCTGAGAAGTAGTTTTGTGTCAACTTCTCACTGTTCAAACCTACGGTCGCCTTCAACGTGAAATCCCCCAACTTGTAACTTGCCCATACGTTGGAGAGCAGGTAGTTGTTGATGTTCTCAGCCAC
>JAFXVS010000066.1 GCA_017534815.1 Bacteroidaceae bacterium
AGGAAAAATTGTCAGCAAGGATTCTCCCCGAATAGCAGATTCCACAGCCTGCTGTTGCATAGGGACACCATCAAAGATGCGGAACTCATCATAGCCAAAGAACTCCTTTAATCCAAAATGGGCATCCAACCGCTGATGACAATACTTGCAATTACCACAAGACGTGTTGCACAGCATGTTCATCACATTCACCACTTGTGGATAATTCCGTATCACCCATGCTGGAGTGATAGAAAAGATATCGTCAGCACCGATCACTGCCAAGCAATACGCCAACTCAATAGGATACTGTTTAACCAAGGTCTCGAAGTCTGCGTGGCTGCATACCTTCCCATCATATTCCCTTAGAATCAATTGCTTCCAATCTGGTTTGTATGCAAATATGGATGATATCCAACTGACATTTGGCGAATAACCGACATACTTGAAGAACCCTCCGAACTCTTGCGTTCCGTTCAATAGATAATAGTAGATTTCTCGCCTGTTATCCGTCAACTGATTCCAAGCCGCCACCTCGTCATTCAGTAAATCGCGAGCCTTCATGGAATCATTCACCGGATTGTTCAGTTCGTCCACCTGTAACTTATCATCCTTTACCAGATGATGATATGGTCGTTTGGGAAAAAGAAGAGGTGATAGGAATAACGTGTCAACAATCGTAGGGTTACCCCTCAATGAAGTATATTTCAGGTCAAAATTGATGATGTTGTGTCCACAAACCGTATCGCATTTTGACACAAAAGCATCGAAGTCAGCCTTGGAATGAGAGTGCAACACGGCACCATCTTCCCTAACTGCTCCGTAATCCGCCACCTTCTTCGTCTGCGGATTCACCTCCGTATCAATAATTGCAATCATATCTTCATTTTATTTGTTTTCACTTCTATGTGTTTTTACCCTCTTCTATAAATTCTTCATGCTTTAAAATATTTACCCCTCACCTTCAAATGCTCATACAGCTTAAGCCTCAGCACATCGCCATTCTCGAATTTGAACTGGTACTTAACTTTCCCTTCGGCCGTCGACCTTTGGTTCATGCGGTTGAATCTCGGATTGTTTTGTCCCCTCGATAGCAAGCAGAGATGTACTGATTAAATTCACAGAACGCTGATATTCAATTGATATAGGTTGATGCATGGGAAAGTGAAACCACTGTTTTCCTACTTATCCTCTGAATTCCCCATTCAATAATCAATTCTTTGTCCTTGAACATTGTAATACTGTCCGTCCTTTACGATGACGAGGCGTCCATTCTGGATGAACTTGCGCAGAGGGGTGTCAGCATCTAAACCGCTGATCTCGATGATGCCTGTAGAAATCTGACCGGGACGCTCGTAGGGACCGATATCGCGTGCCGAGCCGCTGATAGTACGAGCCAGGAAGGGGAAGTCTTGCACCAACTGTTGCCATACGTTGTTGACGTTATCCAAGTCTGCATTGCCGACATCTATCATCTTGCTGTCGGCAGCGAGACGGGCAAACTCGCGGGGCATACCGCCGTAGATGTCACGGAGCTTGATGGCATCGTCCTCGTCTAACGACAGAAAGTCTTCACGTGAGACACCTGTCACGAGGTGGTTCGTCCAGCCGTTCCAGTCCATCTCCTCAGCAATGGCATTGTAGTCGTCTGTACAGACATCCATTTCCTGTTTGCCGAGGCACACATTGTTATAGAATTTGGTATTGGCATCGGAAGCGATACCTGCAAACAAATAGTCGCAGCTGTTGTCAAAGGCCAGACAGCCCACGAGGACGTGTCCGTCCTGATTGTTGTTGCAGTCGAAGCCTTTACTTGACGGACTATTGTTGTTACCGAAGGCAATGCAGTTGAAGGCATAATGAACACCTTTCGATGAGTCTTCTATGCTGTTGCCACCGAGCTTGAAGCCGTTGCCGTTACCAGAGAACGACATGCTACGGCTCTTGGTGATATAGTCCTTAACCCATGTATGGTCTTCGGCTTTGCCCGATTCCCACTGCCAGCACTCTGCCAATACGACATCATAGTCGGTCTCCGACAAGTCCCATCCGTCATCGCTGTTGCGCCATGCACGGCAGCGGATGAAGCGGTTGCCGATGCCGCTATGCATCTTACAGGCAAAGCCGGCGGCATTACTGCCGTAACTGCTGTCGTAGTCGCAGTTGTGATGGGAGTCGCAATCGATTACATCGTTGTATGCACAGTAGCTGCCGTCGTTGGAATCCAAGCTAGGGAAGGAGTAGTTGAAGTTATGTCCGAAGCCAAGTTGCAGGCCGGTGTTAAGGTTATACGAGAACTCGCAGCGCTCTATGCGGTTGTATGAACCCTCCAGCTTGATGCCGTTGTCGGCAGCGTGGGTGATATGCAGACCGAAGAGCCACCAGTAGTCGCCTGTGATGAGTATGCCGCGGTCACCCACCATCTGGTCGTACAGCTGGTTCGCAAAGTCAAAGACAGGTTTCTCTTCTTCGTAGCAACGGATGACGATAGGCTGTTCTTCCGTGCCGCTATTCTTGATACGAACGGTGTATTTGCCGTCACGCTGCTTCTTCGGATGGTACGTACCGCCACGGCAAATGATGTGGGTGCCAGGTGTGGCAGCATCGATGGCCTGCTGCAAGTCGTTCCAGGGACGCTCAAAGGTACCGTCGCCGTTGGGGTCACCGTCAGGGGCAAGGTAAATCTCTTTCACTGCTTCGGGGAACGGCTTGGTAGGAACCCATACTCCCTCGGTGATGTAGGTGGGGTCGTCGTCGAGTTCCTCATACGAAGTCGCCAATGAAATAACACCTGTGACGGTAACGGGCTTCACACCTTCTGCCTCATTACCGGTGGCAGTCAGTTTGAAGGTGCACGCTTCCTCCGGTATACCACTGATGGTCACCGTATGGCTGGCAGCATCGAAGACGTATGAAAGTCCTTCGCTAAGTCCCTCAACGACAGCATCGGTTGCTACATCGTTCAATTCATAGACAATGTCAGCAATAGCCTGGCCAGCAGTAATCTCCTGTGAGGAGTTGGCCGTCGTACATATCATCACAATCTTCTCGGGAATGGTATATTCGTAAGGCACACCGTCGTTTTCATAAGCACCGAAGTCGGGAGCGTCATCATTAAAGGGAATGTACAAGTCGTCGGCAGTGATATACTCCAGTCCGGCAGCGGTACACTCTTCCTCGGTCATCTTACGGGTCGGGGTGAAACCAATAACAGGCATACCCTTATCCTGGAAGATGCTGCCTGGCCTCAGACGTGCGAAGTTATTTTTGGGTAACGAACCGTCGGGTTCACGATCAGCCATGAAGTCAGCGACAGACAATGATAGGAACTCGCCGCTGTGGTCTTGGGTTGCAGGCGTATAATCGCCATCGGCAGGCTTGTAGCTTTCCTTGATAGGGCTGCAGCCATCGATTTCTATCCAGGAATTGTAGGTCGTACCGTCTGTAGGATCCTGATAGCCGTCCTTATTGGGCGCCAGAAACTCGTGGTTACCAATCTTCCTGCCACTCTTCTCTGCCTTAGCGCCCCACCCTATACAATTGTGGATATCCATCGTGCCATATTTGAACTCTGTGGGGAAGCGATAGTTGTAATCGTTGCCCCAAGCCACACAGTTGAAAATATACATACCCTCATAGGCTTTGTACTGGTCGAAGCCCTTATGCAGATTCTCGAAGGCCACACAGTTGGTAATCACATGGGCACCTACCGAATGTTCGTAGTCTGCACCTGCGGCAGCGTCGCCGCCACCGAGCTTGAAGCCATCACCGTTCTTACCCTCGCTGCCATCAGGCATATAGCCGGCATGCCATGCCCAACACTGATCGATGACTACAGGATGATATGTCATGTGGAGATCCCAGTTATCATCGGAATTGGTCCAGGCGCGACAGCCATGAAACTCCGTGCCAGGACCAGGGAAGAACTTCACGGCAAAGCCGTCGGCATCACCACCGTCATCACTGCCGCCATACGACTTTGTATCAGCATTCTCGTACGAGTCACAATTGATGACCTTGTTATATCTGCAATAGCTGAAATTGGGGTTGAAGGTCGGTTTGCCACTGATGGGTAACGACTGGGTCTCCTCAAAAGCGAAGTCCTTGAACATTCCAATCTGCAGACCTGTGTTGTTATTCCAACGGAAAGTACAACACTCCACGATGTTGTAGGAGCCTTCTATCTTCATACCATTGTCCTTGGCATTCTGCAACACCAGACCATAGAAGGTCCAGTAGTTGGCCTCGTGGTTGACATAGATACAACGTGACTGTTTGAATTCAATCTCAGACGAAGGATTCATATTCGTGCCATCGATGATCACCTTGCCTACGGCATCCTCCGGCCAGGCACGCAGTTCACAACGGAGTTCTGGATTGGTATTCAGTGCAGGGATTTTGATACGATTGGTAATCATGTAAGTACCCTCATGCACCAAGATACGGTCGCCAGGCTTCACAATTTCCATGGCCTTCTGGATGGTCTGCAACGGAGCATCCATCGTACCATCATTATAGTCATCACCATTAGTGGCTACATGGATATCAATAGCCGAAACTGGCATTACTATCAATGCCCACACACACAGCATGACTGCTGTTTTCTTTAAATTAAGATATTTCATACAAAATCAAATTTATCTTTCCATGCTACAAAGGTACAAAAACATTTTCGAAATGGTTGTATTAGTAAAACCTTTTTTATAAATTATCCTAAAAATCGGCGGACTATCACCATCGTTCGCCGATTTATTTGTATATTTGCACCACCATCTTACAAATATTAACAATCTCCTTGTCAGTGAGTGACAAGCAAGATGGTTTGACTTTTATTAAGAATATGTTCAGTACTTGTTCAGTAGTTGTCCAGTAGTTGTCCAGTAGTTGTCCAGTATCTGTTCAGTCAATGAATGGACAAGTACATAGGAAATGATGAAGTTGTAGCGAGGTCATAGTGAACAACAATAAGCGTTACTCCGAGTACACTCCCTATCAACCACGAGACTAAGGCGAGGGAACAGCGGGAAGCGAACGAAGTTTAAGAACAAAACTAAAACGATAAAAAAGATATACGAATAAACGAAAAAGAAAGGAGAACAAAAGAATGAAAAAGAAAAGTACACCAAAGGGATTGATGCTGACGGGCAGTCTACGCAAGTCGGGTGTGACCATGTACCAGCGGGGAGGAAAGGTCATTGTACGAACAGCGACGTCGATCGAAAAGCGCAGCAATACGCTGGGGCAATTCATTCAACGGCAGAAGATGCGGCACACCATTGCGCTGTGGAAGATGCTCAGCTTCTGTGACGTGATGTTTACGCAGCGACAGACGACCTACCAAAATTTCGCATCGCTGGCCAACCGCCTACCAGCAATGTATGTGCCCAAGTGGATGAGCGACGCATCGTTTCTGATATCAGGAATACCGATGAGCGACGGCACCTTACCCACCGTGAAGCAACAATTGGGTGAGGTGAACGGCGTTCCTGCCTTGATAACCGATCTCAAGGCCAAGGAATGGATTCGTGACGAGAGACTATTGTTTTATACCGCTGAACAGAACATTGAGCACAATCTGCCACGGGTACGCTTCAGCATGCGTGAGCTGACACGGCCTGACATGACTGTGGTGGACGGTTATCTGGCACTTGTGGGTGAGGAGTTTGCTGACGAGATGAAGGGCTGGGCGCTGGTGCAGGTGATCGGTGAACGTTGCTCACCACAGACGATTGTCACCCGCTGCAGCCTGTATCAACAATACGCCACGGAAGAGGCACTGCAAACGGCAGCCAAAAGCTATGGAGGACTGACCAAGACACCCTTCTAGTAATTCATGTAATTCATCACCTTGCTCTATCATTCCCCCAGAAACTCCGTTTAAAGGCTTGACCCGAGTAATTTGCATACAGGGGGAATTACACTGCAAAGGCTTCAGAGTAAGTTTCACTTTTATGTCACTTTTTCAATTCTCCTGCCACGATTTCGGCAATGCGACGCACGCCCTTTCCGTCGGGATGGATGCCATCATCCTGCATCTTGTCACCATCGTTGGCAAAGAGGGTGTGGAGGTCGATGACCTGCAGGCCATACTGTTGAGCCACTTCCCGTTGGATGGGGATGATTTCGTTGGCAATGATGGCATCGTTGATGTTCCATGAAGACTTGAATGCAGGGATGGGTGTGCAGAGATAGATCTGTGGCTTGACAGGCTGTGCTGACTTGGCTTTCTTGCCTTTCTTGGCAGACTGTGCCAACGCAGGACAGAGCGTGGTGATCATCTGCTGGAGGTCTTGCTTGAACTCTGCAGCGTACTTCCAGTTCTGTGGTTTGGAGTCGTTGGTGCCCAACTTGATGACTACGATGTCAGGATTGAATGCCAAGGCATCACGCCAAGCGGTTTCCTTCATATAAGGCATATCGCCATTGTTGAGCAGAGTACGTCCACTCAGGCCAAAGTTCTTCACCCAATAATCCTTGCCCAGCATCTGCTGCAGAATAGCGGGATAGCCATTGACAGGTGCGAGTTCGATGCCGTGTCCATCGGTAATGCTGTTGCCGATACATGCCACACGGATGGCTTCAGGATTGGGGGCAGGACGTGCATCAAGCCAGTTGCCAAGCTCTGTGAGCATCTGGTCATGATACTTGAACCAAGGGCCGAAGCCCCAACCATGACCTCCTGTGGGGTAGATGTACATGGTACATTCATTGCCAGCATTACGCATGGCACGATAGTATTCCACGCCATTGGTGACAGGAGGCACCACTTGGTCATCGCTCGACATGAGGATGATGGCAGGAGGTGTCAGATGGCGCTTCACAGCATTCTGGGTGGAGAAGTCACGCACCATTTCTGGTTTCTTCTGGTCTTCGCCCAAGAAATTGCGGCAGGAATAGACGTGCGACACACGCTCATCCATCGAGATGACGGGATAGAAGAGGATGGAGAAATCAGGACGAACCTCGTAAGGTGAATGGGTGGAGATGACGGATGCCAAATGTCCACCAGCTGAGAAGCCCATGATGCCCACATCACGAGGCTGGATGCCCCAAACGGCTGCTGAATCACGCACAATGCGGAAACCGTTCTCCACATCACCCATCGGAATGGTGCGATCGCCATTGGGCAGACGGTAGTTCACCACGAAATAGGCAATGCCACGTGCATTGAGCCACTCAGACCAGTTGGTGCCCTCGTGGGTGTTGGACAATACTGAATAGCCGCCACCTGGTATGCCCACTATGGCTCTACCAGATGGTTTCTCTGGCAGAAAGCAGACCATCTGTGCTTTTCCGTCTTCAGTCAAATCAATTGTAAATTTTCTTGCTGTTTGTGCATGTAACGTCAAGGCTCCTGTCAGCAGGAACATCATGAGCGTAAATAGATTCTTTTTCATTGTAATATAAGTTTTGATTGATAATAATAGGTGTATAAAATTCATCTTAAATCTCATTGTTCTGCCGCCGATTGCAGAATTTCTGAGAGCGTGGGATGGATGTGGACAATATTTGCCAACTGCTCCGCCGTCGTATGGCGACACATCAGCCCACTGACCTCCTGAATGAGGTCGGCTGCATGGGCACCATAAGCATGACATCCAAGGATTTCTCCTTGTGGCGAGGCTATGAGTTTAAGCATTCCCTCGGGTTCGTTCATCGCCAACGCTTTACCATTGGCACGCCAGAAGGACTTCTTGCAGACATACTCGATGCCCTGTTCTTTGCAGCGGTCCTCAGAGATTCCCACACAGGCCGCTTCTGGCTGGGTGAAGATGGCTGCAGGCATGATGTCGAGACGAATGTCATCTGTCTTGCCAACAATCTGATTGACCACATGAATGGCTTGCATTTCAGCTGCGTGTGCCAACATCTGACGTCCATTCACATCGCCAATGGCATAGATGTAGGGAACGGTGGTCTGGAGATGCTCATTGACCACAACGCCTGTGCGTTCAGTGTATTCGACCCCTGCACAGGTGAAGTGGTCGAACACACGAGGGGCACGACCCACTGCCATGAGCACTTCATCAGCAGCGACGATGACAGCTTTGCCTTTTTTGTCTGTGAACACTACCCCATCCTCCGTGATGGCTGTGACACCACTCTGCATGTGGAAAGTGACGCCCTGCTTCTCCAACGATTTGCGTAATCGCTTGGCGATGTCTGTGTCGAGCACCGGGAGGCATTCTTTCAGAAATTCCACCACTGTCACCTGCGTGCCAAACGCATTAAAGATGCTGGCAAATTCCATTCCGATCACCCCTGCTCCAATGATGCAGAGGCTCTTGGGAAGATGGTCGATGGACAGCAAATCGGATGAGTCGAGCACAGGACGAGCAGCAGGTTTCTCCAGTCGTAAAGTCTTGGGAACAGAACCTGTAGCGATGATGATATGAGGGGCTGTATATTCTTCACCAACAGCTGTCACCGTGTGGGCATCAAGGAACTGCGCCTCACCCTTCACCAGTGTGATATTTGGATGAGAGAGCAAGGTTTCTATACCTGCACGAAGCGAAGAAACGACCTCATCTTTACGCTGAATAACCTTTTGAAAATCAAATTTGTAATCCAAATCATTCACACCAAAGGTTTCATTCTCTTTCAAGGTCATCAGCACTTCCGCATTACGAGCAAATGACTTGGTAGGGATGCATCCTACATTCAAGCAGGTGCCCCCCACATGGTCAGCTTCGAAGATGATCACGTTGAG
Organism: Bacteroidaceae bacterium; assembly: GCA_017534815.1. Lineage (GTDB taxonomy): Bacteria > Bacteroidota > Bacteroidia > Bacteroidales > Bacteroidaceae > Minthosoma. The sequence continues at coordinate 8,690 of JAFXVS010000066.1, forward strand.
TCCTTGTTTGGCAGCATATTCTGCAGCTCTGTAGCCTCCAGGACCTGCGCCAATAATCAACAAATCCGTTTGCGTCATACCCTCATTCTTTCACCTCTTCATTCTTCAATGCCCGATACGTCACAATGGGATGCTTGGCAGCTAACACATCATCCACTCGACCGATAGGTGTGTTGTGGGGTGCCGACTTCACCTCGTCTGGATCGGTCTTCGCCTCCTCTGCAATCTTGCGCATCACAGCAATGAAGTTGTCAAGTGTCTCCTTAGACTCGTTCTCGGTCGGTTCAATCATCAGCGACTCATGGAAGAGCAAAGGGAAGTATATCGTGGGGGCATGATAGCCGTAGTCAAGCAATCGCTTGGCGACATCCATCGTAGTGACGCCCGTTGATTTGTCCTTGAGACCATCAAACACAAACTCATGGCAACAGAGTCCGTCGATAGGCAGTTCATAGACATCCTTCAGGCTCTCCTTGATGTAGTTGGCATTGAGCGTCGCCAGCGGTCCCACGTTCTTGATCTGCTCACCTCCCAACGAGAGGATATAAGCACAGGCACGCATCATCACACCAAAATTACCATGATGGGGCGAGACATAAGGGAAAAAATCCTGCAATCCCTCACGCACTCCCACAGGACCAGCACCTGGGCCGCCACCGCCATGAGGTGTTGAGAACGTCTTATGCAGATTGATGTGCATCACATCGAATCCCATATCACCAGGACGGCACACACCCAACATCGGGTTGAGGTTGGCACCATCATAATACATCAATCCTCCACAATCATGAATGAGTTTCGCTATCTCTGGGATGCTCGTCTCAAAGAGGCCGAGCGTGTTGGGATTGGTCATCATCATGGCAGAGATGTTTGGGCCCTCTGCTTCAACAAGTCTTTTTAGATCCACAAGGTCAACCTGACCATTAGCATCTGATTTCACCTCAAGAATCTCCAAACCACAAACGGCAGCAGATGCAGGATTGGTTCCATGAGCAGAATCTGGTACGATGACCTTCTTACGTGCCATGTCGCCACGTGAACGATGATAGTTGTCGATGGTCATCAGTCCTGTCAGCTCACCATGTGCTCCAGCATAAGGTTTGAAGGTGAAGTGAGCCAATCCAGTGAGAGCACAAAGCGACTCCTCCAAGAAGAGAACAAGCGCCTTGGCACCCATCACCGTGCTTTCAGGCTGGAGGGGGTGCAGGTTCTGGAACTGTGGCAATGCCGCCATCTCTTCGTTGATTTTCGGATTGTACTTCATCGTACAGGAGCCGAGGGGATAGAAACCCGTATCAACGCCAAAGTTATTATTAGAAAGGTTCGTGTAATGACGCACCACTGTCAGCTCATCACATGCTGGCAACTCAGCGTCGTTGGCACGACAGATCGAAGCGGGAATCTCGTAATTGCCAAAGTGATTCGTTGGCAGGCTGTAGCCTTTGCGGCCTTCCTTCGAGAGTTCGAAGATCAAATTTCCATAAAGTCGGTTGTTCATAAGGCAGCAATCTTTACAAGGTTATCTATTTCTTCTTTGGTACGTTTCTCTGTGACAGCAAGGAGGAGCCCTTCTTCCAATCTCACGCCGCCCATGATACCCGCATCAATCAAACGATTGTAAAGTGCATTGGCGTCGCCATCGTATTTCACATAAAACTCGTTGAAGAAGGGTTTGTCGAATGCCAACGTGAAACGTCCTGTCTTCAGCAGTTCATCACAGAGGTAATGAGCAGCTGCATAAGAAAGCTGGGCAACCTCTTTCAGCCCCTCCTTACCCATCAGCGACAGGTAGATGGTGACAAAGAGTGCCATCAAGCTCTGATTCGAACAAATATTCGATGTGGCCTTCTGTCTGCGAATATGCTGTTCACGGGCTTGAAGAGTCAACACAAAAGCACGCTGACCACGATTGTCTTTCGTCATGCCAACGATGCGTCCAGGCATCTTGCGGATGAGTTTCTCTGTGCAGCACATATAACCGACATAGGGACCGCCAAACTGCATAGGAATGCCTAAGCTTTGACCATCGCCCACAGCAATGTCTGCTCCCCACTCACCTGGTGTTTTCAACACGGCGAGATCGGCTGCAACACTATCCATGATGAAGAGCGCCTTCTGCTCATGGCAGGCCTCAGCAAAGCCCGTGAAGTCCTCCACGATGCCATAGACATTCGGCTGCTGGACAATAACGCCAGCAACACCACCCTGACTAAGCGCAACCTTCACATCATTGAGGCTGGTGGTGCCATCGCGGATGGGCAGCACCTCAATTTCTATATTCTGATGCAGGGCATAAGTTTTCAGCACTTCATAGGTCAAAGGATTCATACAACCCGTCACCAGTACCTTATTGACTTTCTTGCCAGCAGCCACAGCCATCATCATCGCTTCGGCACAAGCGGTCGTACCGTCATACATCGAAGCGTTGGAGATGTCCATGCCTGTCAGTTCTGCCATCATACTCTGATATTCGAAGATGTAATGCAACGTGCCCTGTGAGATTTCTGCCTGATAAGGGGTGTAAGAGGTCAAGAACTCTGAACGTTGCAAGAGATTAGGGATGACGGAGGGGGTATAGTGGTCATACACGCCCATACCGGCAAAACAGGTCAGTTGCTTATTCTCGTTTCCAAGCTTCTCGAAGACCTGCCTCACCTCCAGTTCGCTGGCTGCATGCGGCATCTGATAGTCACCTCTGAAGCGGATGCTCTCAGGCACTTCAGTATACAGTTCATCCAACGAGGCGACCCCAATCTTCTGCAGCATGACTTTCAGGTCATCCTCTGTCTGAGGGAAATATTTATACATTGTTGAGAGTTAAGAGTTTAGGGTTGAGAGTTAAGAGTTAGTGTTCTTTCTCGCAAAATGCCTCGTAAGCGGCTGCATCCATCAGGTTCTCCACCTCAGAGGGGTCACTCCTCTCCACTTTGATAATCCAATTCTCATAGGCATCCTGGTTGATAAGTTCAGGCGCATCTTCCAACGCTTCGTTCACCTCCACCACTGTGCCGCTGATTGGAGAATTCAGGTCGCTGGCAGCTTTCACACTTTCCACTGCACCAAACTCTGCGCCAGCCTCCACCTCGTCATCTACATCGGGCATATCCACATAGACTACGTTGCCCAACGCTTTCTGTGCATAGTCAGTAATGCCGATGATACCGATGTTACCCTCTACTTTCAAATACTCATGTGACTCTGAATAATAGAGTCCTTCGATTACTTTTGCCATAATTCAAAATTATTTATTGGTTGATTATTTCTTGTAACGCTTCTCATAGAAGAGTTTCTTCACCACTTTGCCGGCAAAGGTCTTCTTACGAATTTGAATCTCCACTTCTGTACCCAACGCTGCATACTGGCTTTCAATCAACGCCATGCAGACACTCTTGTCTGTGGAAATTGTGTGATAACCTGTTGTCACTTCGCCAATCGGCTGTCCGTCTTTCAGAACCGTGTAGCCATGACGAGGAATTGCCTTATCAGCCAGTTCAATACCCACCAGCTTCTTTGCCACACCTTCCTCCTTCTGCTTCGCCAATGCCTCCTTGCCGATAAATTCCTCCTTGTCCAACTTCACAAACATGCCCAACCCTGCCATCAGCGGCGTGATGTCTTCAGCCAACTCGTCACCATAGAGGGGCAGTCCCACCTCGAAGCGCAGGGTGTCACGACAACCCAGACCGCATGGCTGCACACCTGCAGCAATGAGTTTGTCCCAACATTGACGGATATATTCAGGAGTGGCATACACCTCAAAGCCATCTTCACCAGTATAGCCTGTACGAGATACTATCACATCGCCTACAGTCTTGACGGAATAAAACGTCAACTCACCACATGGGATGCCCAATATAGTTTCCATCACCTGCTCTGATTCCGGTCCCTGCACAGCAATTTGTCCATAGGCATCCGAGCAGTTCTGCAGGTCTATGTCAAATCCTGCTGCGTGCTGTTGCATCCAAGCCCAATCTTTGTCGATATTGGCTGCATTGATGACGAGGAAGAAGTCGTTCTCACCCATCTTGTACACCAGCAAATCATCCACCGTTCCGCCATGTTCGTAGCACATCATCCCATAATAAATCTTCCCCACAGGGGCGTTGGCGATGTCATTCGTGAAGATGTGCTGCACATAGCGTTCGGCATCCTTGCCACGAACCGTCACTTCTCCCATGTGAGACACGTCGAAGAGTCCCACCTTCTCACGCACAGCCTTGTGTTCCTCTGCAATGCCAGCATACTGGATGGGCATCACAAAACCACCAAATGGAGACATCAATGCCCCCAACTCCACGTGTTTGTCGTACAAACAGGTACGCTTGTCCTTCAATTCTTGTTCCATCATTCTTTTCAGGATATTATTTGTATAAAATCATCTTTCAGATAGGTCGCTTCCACCTGTTCAATTTCTGCCACCTCTGAGAGCGTAAGCACCCTTTCCCCCTCACAAAGTGTCGCCTTGATCAGCGCCTTCACGTCCTCCAGTCCCATGTCCGTATAGTCCTTTAGCAGCGTGATGCGCTGACGTACACTTTCCACTCCCTTTCTCTGCAACTTCTCACGGCTTGGCGTGATGGCATGCAACATGTGCTCCATGTTCGTGTCGTAGAGAAAAGTGCTGTGCACGATATTTCGGCCAGGCAGATGATAGAATGCCGTTCCACAGACCTTCCTTTCGCCAATCAGCACGTCGTTATGGCTTGTGCCAATAGCTTCTATACCCATGCGACGAAGCACCATCAGCACCATGTTCACAAACTTATTGAACGTAAAACCCACATTGTCACCAGCACAGATATACGACAACATCACGTTCCCCATGTCTGCATACACACATCCTCCCCCACTCTTGCGGCGATACATTCGAATGCCATGCTGCTGACAGTACGGCACATTCACCTCATTCTCCGCCACCTGATTGCGACCGAAGATCACGCTGGGCGCAACCTGCCACATAAAGAAGCACTCTGGCTCATCCACATGACGCGCCACGTACTCTTCCATCGCCAAATAAAACGACAGGCGACGCTCTCCCTCCTCTGGCAACGATATATACTTCATACAAGTTCTATACTCTATACGCTCAATCCTAAACCCGAAACTCTCAACCCTATACTCTAAACTCTCAACCTTACTCCTTCTTCTTTCCAAACGTACCTTTCACCCAGCCGCCGACAGCTCTTGCACCACGTTTCGTCTTCCACAAGGTCACCGTCTTCTGATACTTCGCCTTCAGGTTATAATATTTCTCCAACTGAATCTGCGTCATAATCTTCTTCACGCCCTTGTACTCCTTCGTCAGTTCCTTATACACCAACTTCAGCGAGTCCATCGTCTCAGGTGCAGCAGTCTTGCAATCGAGTTCAGCCACTTCATTCACAAAGAGTTCATACTTGTTGATGAAGTCTGTAGGTCTGTCAGCCATCATTACCGACACACCCAGAACGACAGCCAAACAGCTCACAAAAAATCTTTTCTTCATCATTTTATTGATACCAAATTTCAAAGTCATTTCTATTTCATTCAAATTCATGTTGCAAATCTACACATAAAAAATAACATATCAGCACAATCCTCACAAAACTTCACATTTAGGTACAAAGTTCTATTTTATGACAAGCGTTTTAGCAATTCCAGAAGCACTTGCCAAATGTCATCAATGGTCTTCAACTCGACCCGTTCGCTGGTGGAATGTGGTTCCACGATACGAGGACCTATACTGGCCATCTGGATGCCTGGGTAATGCTGCACAAAGAAACCTGCTTCCAGCACAAAGTGCATCGCCACCATACGAGGGCGCCATCCCAAGACATCTTGAAAAGTGTTGCTGACCAACTGCAAGAAGGAGGACTGCTGGTCTTCCTGCCAAGCGGGTGCCGACATCACGACTTCTGAATCAGCTCCAGCCGCTATGAAAACATTGGCTATATCCTTGCTGAACGCCTCCATCTTGCTGTCGATGAAACTCCTTGTGTGGGTCGAAACAAAGAGGTGATTTTCTTCTGTCGAGACTCGCCCCACATTATTGGATGTCTCGACGGTGCCAGGCATCGACTCGCTCATTTTCACCATACCCTGTGGTATCTGTTCCAGACAACCAGCCAGCGCCTTCAACGCCTCTGCAGAAATGACGGTTTCCAGTTTGTCGCAAGACTCAATATGGCAGGTGATGCGAGGATCGCTGTCCCCAAAATTCTCGCGCAGCCATAGATTGAAGCGCTCTTCCTGTTGCTTCACGAACTCAACAGCTTCGTCTGAGGGGATGCCAACCACCATGTCACCCTTCGACGCAATCGACGCATTGGCTTCCCCAATTTGAATGTCAGCCACATCGTAATTGTTTTGAAGGACGCTCTTCAGTATTTCCTTGATTGGAAGCATCGCACTACAACGTCCCTTGTTGATGTCAACACCTGAGTGACCGCCCAATCCTCCATCAATACGGATGCGGAACCAACTGCATTTGCCTGCTGAAGTCGCCACACGCTTCATGGGGATGCGGTGGAACTGCAAACAGGCTCCAGCAGCACCTGTCGTGATGGTGTCGTAGTCTTCAGAATCAAGGTTGATGACCTTGCGACCACGAATGAAGTCCTTCGACAAAGCTGAGGCACCAGACATACCATCCTCCTCGTTCGTCGTGGTGATAACCTCTAACGCTGGATGCACAATACTGTCATCCTCCAGCACAGCCAAAGCCATTGACAGACCAATGCCGTTGTCGGCACCTAACGATGTGCCACGAGCTTTCATCCAGCCCTTCTCCTCGTATGCATCGATAGGGTCGTTCAATGGGTCGTTCATTCCCACACACACCATATCCATGTGGTTCAGCAGCACAATCGTCTCTGCTCCCTCATGACCAGGACTGGCTGGTTTACGAATCACAACACAATTCTCTGCATCACGCTCATAGTCCAAATGAAGTCGTTCTGCAAACTGACATAAAAAGTCGGCCACCCGTTCCTCATGATGTGAGGGACGCGGTATCTGGTTCAGTTCGTGAAAGATACTGAAAACCCGTTCTGTAGATGGAAACGTCATCTTTTATTTCTCGTCACAATGATACTTGAAGTCATCCACATC